>DATHTI010000448.1:0-6141 GCA_035463335.1 Pyrinomonadaceae bacterium
TGATTGAAGAGGTTGAAGGCCTCGGCCCGGAACTGCAAATTGAACCGCTCGTTAAATCGCGTGTTTTTCAGAAGCGACATATTAATGTTCTGAAATCCCGGTCCCTCCAGAATATTCCGGCCCGCATTTCCAAACGTACCTGGCGCCGAGAACGCAAACGCGGCCGTGTTGAACCATTGATCCGTCGTGGGATTCGACAACTCCGGATTGCCAATCAAGTTCGGCCGATCGTTGGCGCCGAAACCGAGAATCGATCGGCCCGTGCCGCTGTTGTCGATCTCTGACAGCAGCGCGACTGTAAACGGTCTGCCGGACTGAAGCGTGACAATCCCAAACGTCTCCCAGCCGTTCACGAGATGCGCAACAAACCCATTGCCCGGCTTTCTAAACGGAAGCTCATACGAGTAACTCAGCGAGAACCGGTGACGAACGTCGAAATTAGACAGGCCACGCTCGGCGGCAACGTTGAAACTGTTCTGCGGAAAGTTTGGATCCCCCGCGCTACTGAAGAAGTTTGAAGCATCGTCGATCGACTTGGACCATGTATACGACGCAAGCGCCGAGAAACCGCGCGTCAGCCGTTGCTGAAAGCGTGCCTGCAACGCGTTGTAGATCGAATTCGCACGCGACTCGAGCAGGTCGATGTCGTCGAAGCGCGGATCAGGTCGCGGCACAAAAGGCAGTCCGGGCGGCAGAACGCTCGGCTGCGGCTGGTTGATGTCGCGAGCCGTCAACAGCTTAGTCCCCTTCGAGCCAACGTAAGCGACTTCAAGCACACTGCTACTACCGATCTGCCGTTCGATGTTGAGGTTCCAGTGTTGCATGTAGCCGGTGCGCAGATCTCGCTGTATCGCGAGCGCGGAATCCGGCAACGGAAACGGGAAGAATGACGGGAAGGGATCATTGAGCGTCAGCGGCAAGCCTGGCAGCGAGAAGAAGATGTTGTTGTCGAAAAACGGCGAGTTGAAATACAGCGCTTCAGCGGGTGCGAGTGGCGACTGGTCGTAGTAGATACCATAACCGGCGCGCAGCACTGTCTCGTCACCAATGGACCACGCGAACCCGACGCGCGGAGCGAAATTGTTCTTATCAGCTTCGAAGCCGCTACGCGGAACACCGTTTGTTCCGACCTGCACGAGGCTCCGCGTCGCCACGTCGAAAATGTTCGCCCGATCGTCAGCATCGACTGGCGGCGAGTTGTATTCATAACGCAAGCCGGCGTTGAGCGTCAGTCGCTGTGTGACGCGATAGCTGTCGTTGATGAAGAAATTGTAACTCTCGGTTCGAATCTGCTGCGGGTTATCAACCCGCGCGACACTCGTCAACAACGGAAAACCGAGCAGGAGATCGCCGAGCGCGTTGTTAGTAAGTTGAAAGAAAGGCGAGAACTGTAGACGCCCGCGCGACTCAACATCTCGAAACGCATTCTGCTGCGAGAACCGTAAGTCCGCGCCGAATTTGAACAGGTGATTGCCGCGCACCCAGCTCGCGTTGTTCAGAAACTGGTAAACGTTCGTCACGCTGTTTTGTGGATTGTTACCTTCGTCACCGAGGGGCGAGAAACCCGTGATCGTAATGAAGCTGAGCCCCAGATCCCGCGCGCGCGGGGAGATCGTCGGCAGTCCAACATCGGAATTCAGAACACTTGCTTCCTGCGTGACCGACGCTGCGACTCGACTAAACGCAACGCGACTCTCGTTCACGAGATTCGGCGTCAGCACGAGTGTCAGCGCGCCCATGCCGTTCTGGCTGCGACGTTTGACCGTGTCGCCAAAACCCGGCAGGAGCGAGAACGTCGGACCCGTGAACGGCTCAAATAAATCGCGGTCACCAAAACTGTACCTGAACGTGAGATCCGCGCGGTCAGTCAGCTTGTGATCGATGCGAGCATCGAAGCTGTCGTTGTCGTCACGGAGGATCGGCGACGAGACGAAGTTTTGAAACGGAACGTTGCGATTCGGTAGTGGATAGAGGTTCGCGATAGCACGACCGACCGGGTTTATAAAAAAGTCAGGGATCACACCGTTGTCGAATGGCATGCCCGTGAATGGGTTCCTCGGAACTCCGAACAGGCTCTGCGAAAAGTTTCCGGCACGTTCCAGCGCTGTCGGTACGTTGGTAATGCGTGTGATGCCTTCGCGCGAGCGTGTGCCTTCATAGTCAGCAAAGAAGAACGTGCGATCGTGTTTAATCGGACCGCCGATCGCGCCACCAAACTGGTTGCGAATGTATTTTGGTTTCGGTTCACCGGCGGGTGCGAAGAAGTTGCGCGCGTCGAGTGCAGCATTGCGGTGGAACTCAAATAATGATCCGTGAAAGTCGTTCGATCCGGAATTCAGAATCACGTTGACCTGCGCACCGGGATTACGACCAAACGATGCATCGTAAGTGCTGGTCAGCATCTCAAACTCACGGATCGCATCGACCGACGGCCGCACGCCAAATGTGTTGAGCTTGGGATCGATGTTGTAGACGCCGTCGAGCAGGAAGTTGTTCGCATCCTCGCGCGCGCCGTTAACACTGAACGCGAAATCACCGCGAGCTGAACCCGCTGAGCCTTGTGCCGGCGGCACGGCGCCCGGCACTAGCAGGCTGAGCTCGTAGAAATTTCGGCCATCAAGTGGCAGTCCCGTGATCTGGCTGTTCTCAATGACGGTTCCGAGTGAAGCTGAATCTCTCTTCAGCGGAACCCGGTCAGACAAAACTTCATCCTCGATCGCTGGCCCACCGACACGAAGATCAACATCCAGCCGCAGCTCCTGGTTAACGAGGAGCTCAAGCTTTTGACCATGACTCTTAAAACCTGTGGCATCGACCTTAATCTCGTATGCACCCGCTGGAAGGGACGTGATAGCGTACTCGCCGTCACGGCTTGTGGTAACGTTGCGGACCTCGCCCGTTTCCAATCTCGTCACAGAGATGCTTGCACCCGGGATCGCCGCCTGCCGCGGATCGTAAACCGTCCCTCGCACCGACGCGCGATGCGTTTGCGCTGCTATCGTTGCCGGTACCAGCAGTGACAGAACTATCAGAGAGAGGGTTCGAAACTTCGACTTCAAAATTTTGCTCCTCGTTCGAGATTTTTGGACGGCCTGCGTGTTTGCGAGACCTTAGCAAATGAGTTGCTACTATGTCTAAGCCGCAGATGTTAGAATGCGCGGAACTTCATTGACTTACGGCAAAAGTCTTTTTGGAGTTTCAGCTTTAGCCACAAAAAGGCACAGAAGTCACATAAGAGAAAACCGTAAACTGTTTTGTGCTTTTTTGTGGCTCATTCTCATATTTGGAGGTCCTAATGCTTTGGATCCTTTTTGCTCTCGGCGCGGCGCTCTCGTGGGGCTTGTATGGTCCTGCGCTGCATCGCGGCCAGGTGCAGCTTGGCAATCCCATGCGCGCCCTGTTGTGTGTGGGTGTTGCTTACTTTCTCATCGGTGTGCTGGTGCCGATCGTCACGCTTTCTTCGCAGGGCCAGCTTAACGGCTTCACGATGAAAGGCTCCATTGGAGCGACTGCCGCAGGCGTTCTGGGCGCTGCCGGGGCCGTTTGCATTATCTTTGCATTCAGATCAGGCGGCTTACCGACTTACGTCATGCCGCTCGTTTTCGCGGGAGCGCCGCTCGTAAACGTGTTGTATTCTATGTGGCTGCATCCGCCGAAGACCTCGCCGAATCCGTTGCTCTATCTCGGGTTTGTGTTGGCCGCGCTGGGCGGTGGCTTGGTGTTGTACTACAAGCCGTCGTCGTAAAATAGCGGCATCTTCGTGTCTCCCCATAATAAGAGTTTTCCACACGAAGGAGATCATTAATGAAACGCAGGTTTTTATTGCCGGCAACGGTTGCGTTATTGCTTTTGGCGTCGCACGCGATGGCCCAGCAGGCTGCGCTCTGGCCGCAGTGGCGTGGTCCAAATCGCGACGGCATCTCGAAAGAAACAGGTCTGCTCAAACAATGGCCCACCGAAGGCCCGCCACTGGTCTGGAAAGCGACAGGCGCGGGACGCGGCTACTCGTCGTTCTCCATCTCGAACGGCAAGTTGTACACGATGGGACTTCGTGGCGACCGCGAGTTCGTCGTCGCGTTTGATGTCGCGACTGGAAAAGAAGCGTGGGCCACTCCGCACGGCGGGGCCTTTCGCAACGATCGCGGCGATGGTCCGAGAGGCACGCCGACAATCGACGGCGATCGAGTTTATGCGCTCGGGGGCAATGGCGATCTGTCGGCGCTCGACACACGTACCGGAAAGGTCATTTGGACCAAGAACGTGCTGAAGGAATTTGGTGGCTCGAATATTACCTGGGGCATCAGCGAGTCGCCGCTCGTGCTTGGGAACAAGGTGCTGGTAAATCCTGGTGGTCCAAACGCGTCAATCGTAGCGCTCAACAAAGCTGACGGAGCTGTCATCTGGAAGAGCCAGAGCGATCGGGCGGGTTACTCTTCAGGTATTCCGGTCGAGATAAACGGGGCCACGCAGGTGATTTTCTTCACGAGTGAGCGTGCGGTCGGACTCGACGCGAAGGACGGCAAGTTGTTGTGGGAGTATTCGCGGCCCTCGAACAATGTCGCGAATGTGGCAACACCTATTGCGCGCGCGAATCGCGTGTTTATTTCTTCGGACTACGGCACTGGCGGTGGTGTGGTCGAGATCAAGCCTGACAACAAGGCGCAGGAGATCTGGTTCTCGAAGGACATGCGCAATCACCACAGCAGCTCGGTGTTGATTGGCGATTACCTGTACGGGTTTTCAAGTGCGATCCTGACGGCGATCAAGTTTGATACAGGCGAGATCGCATGGCGTGATCGGAGTGTGGGGAAAGGATCGCTGGTCTACGCGGATGGACACCTGTACTGCTTTAGCGAGAAGGGCGAAGTGGGGCTCGTTGAGGCAACGCCGGCGGGATACAAGGAGAAAGGACGTTTCCGGATCCCGCAAGACTCGCTGCCGACGTGGACACATCCGGTCGTTGCAGGTGGACGGTTGTACTTACGAGATCAAGACACCATCTACGCCTTCGACGTCAAGGCAAAGTAGATCACAAAAAGGCACAAGCAAATCAGACACAAAAGGCACAAATAAAAACTAATTACAAAGGGTGCAAAATGCAGAAATAACTCATTTTGTGCCTTTTGTTCTTTTGTGCCTTTTGTGTACTTATCGTTTAGCGGCCGATTCAAGGCCGAGCAGTGAGCGCGCGCGGTTTGGTTGTCGTTGCAGTGCGACTTTGAACTGCTCGGCAGCTTCCGCAGGTTTCCCTGCACGGAGCAGGATCTCGCCAAAGAGCTCGTGTGATGGCTTGATGAGTCCCGGTGGACCATACGGCGGACTCATGGACTCTTCCAGCGTCGTAGCCTTCTTCATCAGCTCGATCGCCTTCGCATGGTCCTTCTTCGTCGATGCACTCAATGCCGCGATCTCGAGCTCGAAAATCTCCGCAGTAGTTGAGTTCCGACCTCCTCGAATAGCTCGCAATCCCGCGATGCTTTGCTCTACTACCGCCGCAGAACCATCCATAGCCGCTGCCAGACCACGAATGAACAAGGGCAACATCACACTCGCTGACGACATGCGTACAGTTGCCGATCCATTTCCACTCGCCATCGCGTTGTGACTTCCGTGGCTGCCCGACATCGTCGCTTGCTCGGAAGTACTCGCGGGTTTGTTTTCAGGAAAGAGCTCATTGGCAAGATTCCAACGCTCAGTCTCGACAACGAACGCCGCGGCCATATTTGCGTAGTTGTTCTCGTAGTAACCCGGCCGCAGCTTGTTATCGTAAGTCGATTCCGACATTACCTTCTTCATCAACTTGAGCAACTTCTCCGCGTCGTCGTAACGATTCTGTTGCAAGTACGCGTACATCAACCAGTGCAGGCTGTGATAATCGCGCACGCTCAGCGAAAGGTTCTTGCGCTTCATCCACGCATCAGACGATTCCCACGCTGCTTCATTCGACGCGGCGGTTTCCGGCCACATTCCGAGTTGCAGAAATATGTGCGACGGCATGTGACGCGCGTGATGTGCTTCCGGCGCGATGCTCGCGTAACGGCGTGCGGCGGGGAGCGCAAGAATCGCATGATCGGGATCGTCGAACGCATGAATGATGTAGTGCGCGGCACCCGGATGATTTGGATTTTTCTGGTAGATATC
>DATHTI010000449.1:0-5761 GCA_035463335.1 Pyrinomonadaceae bacterium
GCTTGCCCCCGCTCGTCCAATCCAGGCAACGGCGGGGCAAGCCCCTATTCCTGACCTGTTCTATTTCATCTGTGTAGAATGAGGCGTCGTGCCCAAAGCTGATGCTAATCTGGAATTCCTGCTCCGTGACCTGCCCGATCAGAATGGCGCGCGGCTGTTTATAGAGCGGCTTGCGAAAGAGCAGCCGCGCTCTCACCAGACTCTTCTCAAACAACCAGCCCTCCTCGCAGATGTGCTCGCACTCGCGGCGTGGAGTCCGCTGCTCGCGACCACACTCGAACAGAACCCCGAATATCTTCCATGGCTCTCGCGCGAGCGAACCGATCCGCGTGTCAGAACACGTGACGAATTAAAAGAAGCACTCGCACGCTTCGCACTCACGAACTCTTCCCTGAACCCGCAAATTTTGCTCGCGCGTTTTCGTCGCCGCGAATTGCTGCGCACTTACCTGCACGACATTCGCCGCTCACAAACACTCGTCGAGACGATGGAAGAGCTGTCGAACCTTGCCGACGCGATTCTCGACTACGCCCTCAGTCTCGCGCGCCAGGATCTCGACAATCGCTACGGCCTGCCGCGTCGTGTTGACGATCGCGGCCGCAGCGCCACGGCCGAGTTTTGCGTCATCGCACTCGGCAAGCTCGGATCGATGGAGCTCAACTACGCTTCCGATATCGATCTCGTCTTTCTTTACTCAGACGACGGCACGACAGCCGGCACAGGCGAGCGCGGCGAAGTCAGCAATCGCGAATACTTCGTCAAGCTCTCGGAAACAATCGCGCGCATCGTGGGCCAATCAGGCGGCGAGGGCGCAGCTTATCGCGTCGATCTGCGCCTGCGCCCGCACGGCCGCGACGGTGCGCTTGCATGCTCGTTGCAGGAAGCAGTGCGTTATTACATGAACACCGCGCAAGATTGGGAACGCCAGGCGCTGATTCGCTCGCGAGCCGCAGTCGGATCAGCAGAGCTGTTCTCGCAGTTCAAGGCAGGAATCACTCCGGCAGTCTTTCGTCCGGATGTATCAATCAGTGGTGCTCTCGCGAGTGTGCGGCTCGCGAAGCAGAAGATCGATCGGCAGGTCGAGAAGAAGAGTGGCTTCAACGTGAAACTCGGTCGCGGCGGCATTCGCGAGATCGAGTTTATCGCGCAGGCGCTACAGCTCGCCCACGGCGGACGCGACGATTGGCTGCGCGTACCACACACGCTCGTGAGTCTTGGCCGGCTTGCAGATCGCGGCTTCATCACACAGCCTGAACGCAGCGAGTTGTCAGATGCTTATTATTTCCTGCGCTGCCTCGAACATCGTTTACAGATGGAGCACGGGTTACAAACGCACACGGTTCCCGAAGCTGGTGAAGCTCAGGCACTGCTCGCGCGCCGCATGGGTTTCTCGGGCGCCGATCAATTTCTTAAGGCATTGAAGACGCACACTACACACGTCCGCAACACCTACGAGCGTCTGTTTTCCGAAGTCGAAGAAACAGCACAGTCCAAAGAAGAAATTCCGCCTGTAGTCATCGACAAAGACGCTGCTCTCGCGACGACGGCGGCCCGCATCCTCGCACTGCACAGAACCGAGCGCAGTGGTGCCGGATCAACTGCACTGGCGCACCACCTCATCTTTTTAGCCCGTCATTCACTAAACCCGCACCGCGCGTTACTGCAACTTTCGCGCATCACGGCTTCGCTCGAGAAACTCGATCAGCATCTTGCGATCTCCGAAGCGAATCTCGACGCCCTGGTCCAACTCTGCGGCTCGTCTGATTCCTTCGCCGAAATGATCGCCGCCAACCCGACGCTGATTACATCGCTGGGTTTGCCCGCCGCAACATCGCTGCGCCGCGATTACCGCGCGATCCTTCGCACGGCAATCGACGCGGAGCGCACTTTCCCCGCCGAGATGGCTGCGTTCCGTTTGCAATGGGCCGAGCTGCTCGTCGAAATCGGCGCGCTCGACGCCGCAAACGAGATCTCAATCTTCGAAGCGAACCGTTTACAAACTGACCTGGCGATAGCGAGTATGAACGTGGCCTACCTTATTGCACGTCGCGAGATGGCGCGTCGTTACGGCTCGTTCAGCGGTGGACCACGTATCGCGTTTTACGGTTTGGGACGTCTGGGCAGTGGCGGCGTCGATTACGGCTCCGATCTCGACATCCTGATTACCTACGACTCGCTCGTGCCCTCGCCGATCAAGTCGTTAACGCAGGACGAGACGTATTCGCGGCTCGTCGAATTGATGATCGCCGCGCTTTCGAGCATCACGCGAGAAGGCTATCTCTATCGCGTCGACATGCGTTTGCGGCCACACGGCAAGAATGGGCCACTCGTCACCAGCTCGGACGGCTTTCTTGATTATCTGAAACTGGAAAGCGCGCCGTGGGAATGGCTCGCTTATGTGAAGCTGCGATCTGTCGGTGGCGATCAGGAAATGGGCAAGATGATCGAGACACATGCTCGTCATCGCATACACGCGAACGCCGCACAGCTCGATCCGAACGAGTTAAAAGCGGTGACGCTACACGTGCGCGAGCGGCTGGAGAAGGAGAAGGGCCGTAGCCGGCGCAAGCTGGGAACGGATATCAAGTATGGACCAGGCGGGATGCTCGATGTTTATTTTGCGTCGCGATATTTGCAGTTACGAGATGAGGTGATGGATGAAGGCGATGACCGGTCGACGGCTTTTACCCTCGAACGTTTGCGCGAAGAGGGATCGCTGACTGAAGAGGATTTTGTGGTGCTGAGTAGTGGTTACAGTTTGCTGCGCTCGATCGATCACAACCTGAGATTGATTGTGGGGCGGTCTACGCGCTTGCCTGATCCGAATCATCCGACGGCGCGGGATGTGGCGTTGCGTGCGGGGTTTGAATCGGTGGCTGAGATGCAGGAGACGTTGACGGGTCAAATGGAATCAATTCGCACGACTTACAAGCGAATTTTAGCCACAGATATCCGCGGATAAAATCTCGTTCCAGCAGCGGGTGCACCAGCGATGTAACGTCTTGCGTTCCTCGAGCGAGTAATCGACGGATGCGGGCAATCGTTTGACGACTTCCTGTTCTTCCGCATCCAGTTCAAACCACGTTTTGAGTCCCGGCTTACCGCATTTCGGACAGGTATTAGTCATATTAGATATTTACTAACCAAACATTCCTCGTGTAAGTTAGCAATGGCGCGCGTGGGAGTGCCAGTAAACCAAATCGCGACCTGCGCGCATCAACGTCTCAGGAACGGTTAACGGAGAATAAATGTTTCGCATCAAGGCTTCTTACGCAGATCAATTGGAACTACGGACCACGGTCGAGCGCGCCCGTGAATTCTTTGGCGAGCTTCGTAATTTCGCCGATTTAATGCCCGGAATCGAGGGCATACGCAAGGAAGCCGGAGGCATCATGCGCTGGATGGTCCGGGCTGAAGTTCCGATTATCGGCGCGGTCCATGCGGCTTTCACGGTTGAAAAAACCGAGGATTCTCCAGACCGTCTCGAGTGGTCGCCGGCCCGCTCGGAAATGAAAAATTACCTGCGCTACGCTGCTGTTTTCGAAGAGCGCGGCCAAAAAGTGCTGATCAAGATCGTCCAGCACGTTGAGCTTCGTCGCAAGCACGCCAAAGAGCTGCACCGCCTCGCGATCCTCGTCGGCGAAGGCCGCATCAGTGCGGAAATGCAAAAACGCGTCCGGGAAATGATCAAAACCTTCCTCGAACGCGCCCGCGTAAAACTCGAAGCCGAACCATCCACAGATTACACAGACGCATTAGCCAATGAGTCTGCGTAATCTGCGCAATCTGTGGACAGCTAATCGTCCTTCGGTCTTCCGTAGCTGATCAGGTTCGCAAAAATACGGTAGCCACCCGGCAGTCCCGCCCGCAGTTGTCGATACCACACATAGCTCGTGTAGATGTAGTTTCCGCGCCCGTAAGACGCGACGAGCAGCCCGCCTTTTAACGGCGGCTCGCCTTTGTCGCTTGTCGAAAGCACGGCAGTGTATTGCTGCTGGTCCCACTCGCGCGGAAAATACAATCCGCGCTCCTGGACCCAGTCCGCAAAATCCTTCTGCGTGATCCGGTTGGGAAAGTTGAGCAGAGGATGACGCGGCTGCAAAAACAGCACGGGCGCATCTTCTTCCGTCACGCGAGCATCGCCGACGATGATCGGATACGGCGCAAGCTGTGGACGATTGCGCGCTTCATTCGGGTTCCACTCGTTCGTGCGATGATAAAAAACGAGCAGCGTCCCGCCGTCGCCGGCAAACTTCAGCAGCCGGTTGTTGACCGGGATCAGATCCTGGTGCGCTTCGTAGCCACGATTGTCGATGATGATCGTGTTGTACGATGAAAGATCTGACTTGGCGATCTCGTCAACAGTCAGCTTTTTCGCATCGACTCCCAGCGCCGCGAGCGATCGTTCGAGAGTCTGGTCATAACTCGGCAGGTAACCAACCTTGCGCCCGCTCACAACGATTGCATCCGCATAGATCAGCGGCACGTCTCGCTTCGCAATCGGTTCTTTCGGAATCGGCTGGTCCACGAGGATCGCAAAGCTCGATCCCTGAATCTGCCCTGTCGGCAGCGCTGTGCGCACAACGAGGTTCGACGTCTCTGTCTCGCCGGGTCGCAGATCGATTTCGCGCCCCGTCTCGAGACTCTGGCCACGTACACGCAGCAGACCGCGAAACTCAGACGGCAGATGATTCTTTAACGTGACTTTGAACTCGAGTGGCCTCTGTGAAGTCGCCGGCGTCGTGACGTAAGGCGATGGATCGACAGCAACGATCTCAACAGCCGGCGCGACGTCTCTGCGCGTGTCGTTCTCGACATGAAACGAAACTCCTTCGATCGACAGCTCCGCGTCGACTTTCAAAGGCTCGCCGAACAAGCGCCCGTCGTAAAGATGCTCAGACGACGGCACACTCAAACTCGTGGTCTTTGAAACGTTGACTTTGACTTCGGCTGAAGTGTCAGTGCCGGGCAACATCTTCTCGGCGGCCTCGAGATTTCTGTTGACGCCAAGTCCACTAAACTTCAACCGTTTGATCTGTATCTCGGCAACGCCGCCATTCGTGACGACGGCCGCAAGGCGAGCTTCGTAACCGGGCACAAGTACCGCATTTTCCGGCGACAGTGCGACGGACGCACCGGCCGCGGCAGCTATCGCGGCGTCGAGACGCGACGACATCAGACTGAAACGATGTGGATCAGTTGCAACAACTTCTTTTGCGGCTGTAAACACGCCACGTCTTTTCGCGTTCAAGAGCGACACGAGCAGCTCGAGCCTGCGATCGATGAATTCCGTTAACCGTTTGCTTTCGATCGTCGGCGCAACCAGTTTCGACGCAACTGCTTCAGGCAAAACCAGGCCGTCGACGGGTGTCTTTGCGTTCGCGGGAAGGGCAGGTGAGTTCGGAGCCTGTTTGACGAGGCTGTAACGGATTGCCCGGGCGCCGCTGGCCGGAACGGTTTTGGGCCACGGTCCCTGTGTCGCGTGTTTGTGTAATCCGGCAAGTGCTTGTTGTGCGTAAGTAGTGCCGCGCACCGGATCGGTCTCGTTTGGATCGAGCGTGATGATTTGTGCGCCCGCGGCGGCTTCACCGCGAGAGCGAACGAAGAGTCGTTTCACTTGCCACGTTCCGGCCTGCGCGAGCTGTTCGGGAAACTGTTGCGGATCGGCCGCGGCATCAACGGCGGCTATGACTGTGCGACCGGTGGCCTGGTGATGACCGTGACCGCTCGCCGTGTCGTGGTTGGTGATGATTACGTCAGG
>DATHTI010000450.1:0-2244 GCA_035463335.1 Pyrinomonadaceae bacterium
ACCAGCCCTGCTTCCTGCCACTTTGGATTGGCAAGGAGGTTAGATATTTCAAGGTCACTGCTCCCATCGGCAATGATGATTTCATTCACCTTGCGTGTTTGAGCGGCAAGTGAGTCGAGGAGGGCGCTTAAAGAGCTCGTACGACCGATCGTTGGCACGATTACACTGATGCTGGTTACTGCGGACATCTTTGAAACCAGAAACTCGAGCAGCCGGTGGTCGAAGTGGGCCAGAGTTTGCCTGCCATGGCTGGGTGATCAAGACAGAGCCAGTAGTTGGCAAGCGCGACTTGAAACTGTTTGTTGAAAGACAGGAACGCTTCGAGCAGGTACTGCTCGTTCAACGCGAGCCGGCGTTCGATCAACCACTCAGCCGGGTAGTCGTGTGGAAAGAAGATGTCGTGAACGTGTACCCAGACGCCGGGCGCGAGACGCGGCAGGACTTCGAGAAATTCGTAGCAAACGTCGCTGCCAAACTTTACAGTGTGGCTGGAGTCGATAAAGAGAATGTCGTTGGCTGCGAGACACGCGAAGAAAGCGTCGTCGATCTCTTCGACTCGTTTTTGAATCAGCTCGACGCTTGGACCAGCGCCGTTGAGTCGTTCCGGGTACGGCTCGATGCATGTCAGCTTGCCGCTGCCGTTGCGTGTTAAGGCCCGGGCGGCGAGCTGTGTTGAATAGCCGCCACCGATCTCGATGATGCGTTGCGGTTTGAGATGGCGAATCAGTGAATAGTACACAGCGGCGTCGAAGCCGCTGAAGAAACTATTGTCGAAATTGAATTCGAGTGTGCTTAACTCGTCGTGATACCCACTCAACTCGTTGAGAAGCGCTAATTGCTCGTCCCACTTGAAGTCTACCGAGGGAAACTCGCGACGGCGCGTGATTTGATCGATCGTGATCGAACGGAAATCGGGGAGAGGCTCGTAGTAATGAATCGGGCGGATATGGTAGCCCCAGCGATCGGTGAGACTCGGGCGGCTCTGGGCCCGGAACAGGAGATGGTGAGCTATGCGATCGAGGAGAGACTTAACCACGGATTAAACGGATAAAGATTGATGGAAGCGTTGTTGAACGCGTTCGTGGCTGAAGTAATCGCGCCCGATGTCGAGAGCGCGTTGGCCGAGGGACACACGGTGTTCCGGGTTGTTTGCGAGTTTAACGATCGCGTTGGGCAGATCGGATTCAGCTTCGACGACTTCGGCGACGCCGGGGTTTTCGCGCGCCCAGGTGACGGCTGAACAATAGCTCGGGCCGTAGATCAAGAGTGGGACGCCTGTCGCGGTGTAGTCTGCAAGCTTGCTCGGAAACGCGATTTCCATGTTGGCGCGATCGGATGCGTCGAACGACATCGGCACGAATAGCGCGTCCGCCTCTTCTCGTAACCTCGTTAACAACTCGGCCGAGCTCAACAAGCCGCAGATCTCGGTGTTTCGATGCTTTAGTCCGAGATCGCCGGTTAGTGGTCCAAAGATCAGCAAGCGCCCATCAACAGGCTCAAGGGCCTTCTGGAGCGCTGCCAATGCATGAACGTATCCGCGTGAATTGATAGTGCCAGCGAACGCGACCGTAAACCGGTTATCACGATCCGCGAGACGTACAGGCGGCTCTGCAAAATCCGCGCAATCCGCGGCCCGGCTCGGATAAATCACCGTCGAGGGTGCTCCGTATTTTTGTTCGTAGAAACGACTCATCGCAGGCGAAACGCACAAACGAGATTGCGCCTGGCGGTAAACATTCGCAAATCGCTTGTCGAGCCAGTTGCGAAACTGCGGCGCCACGTCCGAAACACGCGGCCAGTCGTCATGGATGATGACGTGCAAAGGCACATTTCTTTTGCTCGCGATTTCAGCCGCCGCAAGCCATCCAAATCCGTGCGCCACTGTCAACACACCTTCACACTCAAAACCGTTGAGCGATTGCGAGATCTGCGACGCCATTCGGGGAGCGGTGCGCGTGAACCATGCGGCTACATACGGATGAAATCTCGTGTCGAGCCAGCGCTGGTTGCCGATCGGACGAGAAATGTAGTTGATGTTTGGCAGCCGCCGTTCCGTTTGCGACTCCCTCGCCGTCTCAATAATCGTCAACCGGTCGTGCGGATAATCTGACAACAGTCGATGCAACAACGCCGACCCGTGGTACGACGCCTCCACCGGCACATCACCAACATAGACGATGCCGGGAATCATGTTAGTCCTAGTCTAAAGCTATCGATCCACCGCTCGACCGCATCCGGCTCCAA
>DATHTI010000451.1:0-5072 GCA_035463335.1 Pyrinomonadaceae bacterium
CCTGGCGTTTCTCGAGATGGCGTTGACGGGCATCACTGCTGTTGGCGAGTTTCATTACATTCATCACGCGCCCGACGGCTCAACTTACGACGATCCAAATCTGCTCGCGCGCGAAGTGATTCGCGCTGCTCACGACGTCGGTATTCGCATCGCTCTCTTGCGCGTCGCCTACGCGCGCGCCGGGTTCGAGGTCGAAGCGAATCCGCAGCAGATCCGTTTTATCGAGCGCTAACCCGATACATATCTAAAGCATCTCGAACAACTGCTCGACGCGCCGGAATTTAAAACCGGTATGGCGTGGGCGGGTGTCGCGCCGCACAGCGTTCGCGCCGTACCACTTGATTACCTGAAGATGATCGTCGCCTTCGCGAATGATCGTGATCTTCCCGTACACATGCATGTCGCCGAGCAACCTGCGGAAGTTGGGGCATGCATTGAAGAATATGGTCGCTCGCCGGTCGCATTACTCGACACGGAAGGTTTGCTCAGCAGACGCTTCACCGCGGTCCACGCGATTCACGTTACGCCGAAAGCGATCGCATCGATGGCACTCGCGGGTGCAATCGTGTGTGCGTGCCCGACCACAGAAAGAAATCTGGGCGACGGTGTTGTGCCAGTTGATTCGTACTTCGACGCGGGCGTACGCGTGTCACTCGGCAGTGATAGTCAGATACAGATTGATTTGCTGGAAGATGCGCGTGAGCTCGAGTATCACCTCCGGTTGCAGAAGACTGCGCGGAACGTGCTCGCTCCGGTTGACGATGATTCGAGCTCAGCACTCGCGCGCAGGCTGTTTGAATGCGCGACGATCAACGGCGCAGAGAGTATTGGTTTCAATGGAGGAAGACTCGAACCGGGTGCGCCGGCTGATTTCTTCACTGTCGATCTCGATGATCTGTCGATCGCGGGATGCGCTGTTGAAGATCTACTCGCAAACATTGTCTTTTCACTTTCGCGCACGGCGATTCGGGATGTGGTCGTAGCGGGGAAGCAGATTGTGGGCCACGGGTTACACGGATGATTAAAGAGATTCTCGCTGATTTGGTTCGGATTGATTCGGTCTCGACGCGATCGAATGCGGAGATCGTTGCGTATCTTGAGCGACGATGTGAAGCGATGGGTTTGATCACGCGGCGCTATCCTTACGTGGATGAGCATGGTGTTGAGAAGATCAATTTGATTGCGTTGACGGATGATGTGCAGGAAGTCGAGCTGGCGCTCGTGGGCCACACCGATACGGTGCCATATGATCCGAACTGGGCCGAAGCGACGAACCTCACGGAACGCGATGGCAAACTCTACGGGCGCGGCGCGTGCGACACCAAGGGATTTATTGCTGCGGCGCTGACAGCAGTCGAGAATGTCAAGACGAGGAAGCCTCTTGCTCTAATATTTACGGCTGATGAAGAAGTCGGATTGCTCGGTGCGAAGAGATTGGCCCAGGCGAAGCCGTTGCGCGTTCGTTACAGCATCGTCGGCGAACCCACCTCACTACGGCCCATTCGCGCCGGCAAAGGCTACTCGCTCGCGGAAGTGATGGTGAAAGGACGCGAAGCACACAGCGCATATCCGGCTCTCGGTGCGTCGGCGGTCTTCCGCGCCGCGCGACTAATCAACCGACTCGAAGCCATTGCCGCACAACTGAAACAAGACCAGCACGCCGCCTTCGATCCACCATTCACTACGCTGAACATCGGCTTGATTCATGGTGGCTCAGCCAAGAATGTTTTGGCTGGTGAATGCCGGTTCACACTCGAGTGGCGGCCCGTGCCAACGCAGCCTTCAGAGCACCTGCTCGATCTTTTCAACGCCGCGATCGCCGAAGAGATGAAGGCCGATCCCGATTTTCAGTGTGTAGTTGACGCAAACCGCCAGGATACTGGATTCGAGACTGCGCGTGACTCACCATTGGTCCAGCTACTGGAAAAGGCGACCGGGCGTGAATCGGGGACGGTAGCGTTCGGTACTGAAGCCGCGCAGATGATGCGACTCGGAAGCGAAGCGGTGGTGATTGGCCCGGGAGACATTCGCGAGGCACACCGGACGGGCGAGTTTGTGCCAGTGGATGAACTTGAGCGTTGTGCGGATGTTCTGCGACAATCCATCCAGCAACTGTGCTGAGGCAACCGCTCGTACTAAAAGTCCATCGGAAGGTTCAATGTCCCGCATTAATAAAGCTCTTTTGGCAGTTATCCTTGTCTGGTCGTGTGTTCCGCTCTCAGCACAGGACCTAAAGCCGTTAACCAACCAGGAATTCGTTAAGCTGCTCTACCAGCTCCCGCGCAGCCCCGAAACGCGCGACGATCTCATCGAGCAGCTCCGCCGGCGTGGGATCGGTTTTCCACTCACCGACGGAATGCGCTCGCTTGTCGCTACCAAAAGCGGTAACGACGCGCAGTTGCGACGCACGCTCGAAGAAGCGGAGCGCCGCCGCGTAAACCCAACTGCTTCCACACTTCCTTCTGAAACCGAAGGTAACGAAACTCTCGAGCGCACACGCAACGTCACGCTCGCGGCCGCGAAGGCGATGCCTGACTTCCTCGTGAAGCAAATCATCAAACGCTCCGTCGCTTACGGCAACACGGCCAACTGGATCCCGCAGGACAATTTGACGATTGCCGTCGGTTATCGTGCGAATGTCGGCGAGGAGTACAAGGTTCTTACCGTGAATGGAATGGCGCCGCCGCCAGGCGAGGATGCGGAGGCAACCAGGGATTTCAGTAAGAACAAGTACGTGCCGAAGGGCGCGTCATCGAGCGGCGTCGAATACATCTCGGCGGTCGCGGATGTTTTCAAGCCGGAGTCGAAGGCAGAATTTCGGATGGTGGATACTGACGTTATCCAGGGACGGCGGACGATTGTTTACGAGTACGTGGTCAAGAAAGAGTTTTCACAACTGACGCTGGGGCTGGCGGACACGGGCGCGAAAGCACAGGTGGGGTCGCGCGGGCGCGTCTGGATCGATCGCGAGCTGGATCGCGTGCTGCGGTTCGAGCAGATCGCGACCGAGATTCCGGCTGATTTTCCGATCACTGCTGCGAGAAGTTTGATCGATTACGATTGGGTCAATATTAACGAGCGTAAGTACCTGCTGCCGACGCATTCCGAGATCCTGCTGACGACCATCAACCCGAAGTTTGTGCTTCAGAGTCGTAACGACATTCGCTTCCGGAATTATCAGAAGTTCGGGGCTGAGCTGAAGGTGGTTGACGAAGTCGGGGAAGACGACGAGCCACCACCACCACCGAAAAAACCTTAACCACAGATTACAACAGATTCAAAATCCGGATTTTTTTCCGTGTCATCCGTGGTTAATGTGTCTACGATTGTGGACGCCGTGTTCACGCCGGGCTACATCTAAAATCGAAATTCCTCATTATTTCTACAGTGACACCACGGTACGGGCTTTGCCACGAGAGCGCCGGAATGAAGCCGAGGATTTTGATAGTCGATGACGACTCCCAGATCACGCAACAGCTTTACTGGACGTTGTGTGATGAGTACGACGTGGTGACCGCCAACGATATGCAGACCGCAATCCGGCGGGCGACCTTTTACAAGCCTGATATCTCGATATTGGACTTGCAAATGCCTCCCGACAAGGACTCGCCCGCCATGGGTCTGCGATTGCTGGAATACATCAAAGGTCACCTGTCGAGCTCCAAAGTTTTGATCATGAGCTCGAACACTGACCCCGATGTGCGAAAGGCCTGCATCAATGCCGGTGCCGATGGCTTTTTCGCCAAACCCTTTGAGCTTGAAGACATGCTGGCGAGCATTTGCCGCTTGACCCCCGTTCATAGGCTGGAGCTGTTCGCGCACATTCTTTGACATCCGGACGCCCACTCCCTTTGGCGTCCGTCCCAACACCGTGGATGAAACCCTCTTCATCGAACGGTGTGCTCGATGGCCCCCGCTGCGTCGCCCAACACGCATGCGGGGGCCGAATTTTTTCTGCGTCTTTGCGGCACCGTTCATCTCTCTGCCATAATCCCTTCGCGTAGCCGAACAAAATGAGCGAAGCCAGCGATAAAGTGCGTGGGCTGCACGAGCTCCCACTCTTTCCCCTGCCGGTAGTGCTGTTTCCCGGTGTGCCTCTGCCTCTGCACATCTTCGAGCCACGATACCGGCAAATGCTTAACGACATTCGCCTCTCGAAAAACCTCTTCGGTCTCTCTTACTTCGATCCAACAACGACTGACAATGAAGTGCCGCCGAAAGATCATGTTGGTTGTGTTGCTGAAGTGACCGAGACACAGACGTTTCCCGACGGGCGCTCAAACATATTGACGATCGGTGTGATCAGGTATCGCATCGAGGCGTACGTCGAGCGTGGCGATCCGTACCTCGTGGCCCAGGTCAGTTACTTCGAAGACGACGACGAAGACGAAGAGCTGCTTGCCGCGCCGTCGAGAGAAGTAGCTGAGACGTTCACGCGCATCGCGCAAGCAGTGCGGACGATCAACGACGAGCGTGCGACGTTGCCGGACATCTCGAACACAGAGCCGCAGCGACTCTCGTTTCTGGTCGCGGCTGCGATGGAGATCGACGCTGACGTGAAACAGGAGCTGCTCGAGCTTCGCTCGACGTCGGAACGTCTCGAACGACTGCGATCGATGTTGAATATCGCGGTGAAAGGTTACGAGGAGCGCGCGCGGATTCACGAGCTTGCGAAGAGCAACGGGCACGGTGGCAAGAGGATTGAGATTGAATGACGAATGCGGTGAACATTCGCGTGTTGTTCTTTGGTGCGGCGCGCGATGCAGTTGAGGCTAAGCAGATGGATCTCGCGCTCGAGGCGCCGGCGACGGTGGCGAGTGCGTTTCAAAGTTTGAAAACGAGGTTTTCTACGCTCGAGCGTTTTGGAAGATCGTTGTTGTTTGCAGTGAATCAGGAATACGCGACACCGGATACGCAGTTGAAAGAGAATGACGAGCTGGCGGTGTTTCCACCCGTGAGTGGAGGTACGTGCGACTACAGGTGCCCGCACGACTTCTTCGAGTTGACCACCGAGGCGATCGATGTGGGTGCGGTCGCGCGTCGTGTGGTGTTACCGGAATGCGGCGCCACCG
>DATHTI010000452.1:0-11442 GCA_035463335.1 Pyrinomonadaceae bacterium
GGAGTGCCTCGTGCTCGCGCGCCGATCTTGTCGACGAGCTGGGCGCGGGCTTTCAGATAGTCGTAGTCGTCCATCGGCAGGTCTTTATTGCGTCGCTGGGCCGCCGCGATCGTGTCAGTGTCTTTGAAGTCTTCGAGCGGATTGAAACGTTGGACCGTAAACGACTTCGCGCCGATGCCCGCGATCTTCTCGTCGACGTAACGATTGAATCCCGCAATGAGAGAAACGACTACGACGAACGCCGTCACGCCGACGATCATTCCGAGCAGAGTGAGCGCCGAGCGTAGCTTGTGCGCCCAGATCGCTGACACAGCCAGTTTAAGAGTCTCGATAAATTTCACTGCGTTATTACGGGAAGACCGGGATTACGGTTGCATTATGCAATGAACGATAGCGAAGCACAAAAAAGGCGTTAACAGGATTTACAGGATTATCATGATTTATCCTGAAAAAATCTTGTAAATCTTGTCAAATGACTTATTCCCAGCGCAGGGCCTCAATAGGATTCAGTCGCGCGGCTTTCCAAGCGGGCCAGAGCCCAAAGATGATTCCCACCGCCGCCGAGATACCGACGCCTAGACCAATGGCCCACAACGGAACGTACGCCGGCAGCGGGGAATACTTATTGATCACGAGGCTCGCTACCTCACCCACAGCGAGACCTGCCAGACCACCAATCGCGGTCAACACCACCGCCTCGATCAGAAACTGCGACAGGATGTTGAGCCTCGTCGCGCCCACCGCTTTCCGCACACCAATCTCTTTCGTCCGTTCTGTTACCGAGACGAGCATGATGTTCATCACGCCGATACCACCGATCATCAGTGCGACGAACGAGATCGACGTCAGCACGAGCGCGGTTGCGCCGGTTAACTGGTTGTAGACGTCAAGCAGCGAGTCCTGCGATGAAATGCCGAAGTTGTTGGGCGCGCCCACTGGCACGCGACGGCGGCGCCGCAGAATGTCAGTGATCTCGTCGATCGCGGATTTTACGTATGCGCGCGAGCGCGGTCGCACGATGACGAAGAAGACGACTTCCGGAAACGGCGGATCGGGATTGTACTTGCCGAATGTCGTGATCGGAATGAAGATCGAGTTGTCGCGTGACTGGCCGAAGAAGTTTCCCAGCGGTTCCATCACGCCGATGACGCGATACGGGTTGCCGTTTATGCGCACATCTTTGTCGACCGGATCTTCGTAGGGAAACAGTGCCTGCTTTACATCGACGCCGATGATCACGACGTTTGAGCGGTCCTGCATGTCGATGTCGTTGATAAAACGACCGCTCGCGACGTATTGCGATTGCACAAACTCGTAATAAGGCGTGACGCCGAAGAGGATCGGTGTGTCAGTCTGTTTGTCCTGATACCTGACCGTCGATGCGATTGCGCGATGAATCGGCGACACGCCAACGATCGACGGCGCTTCAGTGCGCAGTGCTTCCGCGTCCTCCATCGTTATGTCCTTGCGATGGATCTCTTCCGGTCCGGGCGGTCGTCCAAAGCTGGGCTCGAATTTCGAAACGAAGATCGTGTTCGATCCGAGTGATTCGATCTGATCGGCGAAGGCTTTGTTGAGACCCTGAATGATCGACACCATGAAGATCACGGTGAGAACGCCGACGCTCACACCGAGGATGGTCAACGCTGAGCGCAGCTTATTTGCGCGCAAGGTGTCGAGCGCCATCAATGCTGATTCTTTGATGTCGTCGAGTCTCATCTATTCCGCCCTTAGCGCCTCGATCGGGTCGAGCCGCGCGGCGCGCCACGCGGGCCACAGGCCGCTCGCAATCCCTACCACCGAAGAAACCGCAACACCCAAAACCGCCGAGGCCACACTCACGAGTAGCGGAAAACCGATCAGCGCGGAGATGACGTACGCCAGTCCAAACCCGGTCCCCACTCCGATCGCACCGCCAATTGCCGTCACCGTCACCGCCTCGATCAAAAACTGCGTCAATATATCCTTTCGGCGCGCGCCGATGGCTTTGCGAATTCCAATCTCCTTGGTCCGCTCTGTCACCGACACCAGCATGATATTCATCACAACTATCCCACCGACTACGAGCGAGACTGCCGCCACCATAATCGTTACCAGGTAGATATTCGACGTCGCCGATCCATACAAATTCAGAAACACATCCTGCGTCTCGAGTGCGAAGCCCTCGTCGTCAGCATCCGGCGGTATATGACGACGGCTTCTCATGATCGTTCGCACCTGATCCTCTGCCGCTTCGAGCTGATCGGTTGTCTGCACCTGAATAAACGTGACGAGCGAACGCCTCGCGCCGTACATCTTTTGATAGGTCGAATACGGAATGTAGACCACGTTGTCGCGCGAGAACCCGAAGATCGATCCCAGCGGCTCGAGCACGCCAAGCACGAGGTAAGGCCGCCCGTCAATGCGGATCTCCTGGCCCAACGCCCTGTCGGCAGGCGCGTCGGCAAACAAGTTCTTCAACATGTCTGGTCCAATGACGCAGATTTCGCGGCCTGATTCGCCTTCACTCTCGGTCCAGATCCGGCCCACATTTATACTCACACCGTCGATATCAAACATCGAGAGCGGATCGACGCCGCGTATGCGAACGTTCTCGGCTTTCTGATCGCCGTACTTCACTGTCTCAACCGCATTCGCCGCGACTCCCACGCGCCAACACGATGTACAGAGGCGCGCAATCGCTTCCGCATCTTCATGCGTCACGTCTTTGCGCCGGTTGAACTTGATGAACTCTTCGCGCGACTTGATGATCTGCGGGTTCTTCGAGATCGAGAAGACGGTCGAGCCCTGTGACGAGAACGTCTGCGCAACCGTTTGATTGAGACCTTTGATGATCGTGACGACAGCGATTACGGCCGCAACACCGACCACGATGCCGATCAGCGTCAGCGCCGTGCGCATCTTGTTAGCGCGCAGGCTGGCGGTGGCGACACGAAACGCCTCCCAAATCGCCGCAACCTGAAACAACACTTAGGTAAGCCTCTTAGCCACAAAAGGCACAAAAAGCACAAAGAAATCTGTTCTTCTTGTTTGTGCCTTTTGTGCCTTTTTGCGGCCCATTTTGTGCCTTTTTGTGGCTATCTAATTCTCTCGTCTTTTTCGATTAGACCGTCGCGAATCGAGATGACGCGGTGGGCGCGTGCTGCGATGTCGTGCTCGTGGGTCACGACGATGATTGTGTTGCCCTCGGAGTGGAGACGTTCGAAGAGATCCATGATCTCCATGCTGGTGTGCGAGTCGAGCGCGCCGGTTGGTTCGTCTGCCAACAGAATCGACGGATGATTCACAAGCGCCCGGGCGATGGCGACGCGCTGTCGCTGACCGCCCGAGAGCTCGTTGGGCCTGTGAGTCACACGGTCAGCTAGGTCCACGGCCTGGAGCGCTTTCTTCGCCATTTCATGACGCTGCGATGCACCGACGCCACCGTAAATCAACGGCAGCTCAACATTGTGCAGCGCAGTCGCGCGCGCGAGCAGATTGAATGTCTGGAAAACGAAACCGACTTCCTGATTGCGAATGCGCGCCAGCTCGTCGTCGTCCATCTCAGAGACGTTCTTGCCGTTGAGCCAGTATTCACCCTGGCTCGGAGTATCGAGACAGCCGATCAGGTTCATCAACGTCGACTTGCCGGAGCCTGATGGACCAATGATCGCGATGTACTCGCCACGAGGTATATCAAACGACACTCCGTGCAGCGCGTGCACTTGCTCGGTTCCCATCTGGTACGTCTTCCAGATGTTGCGCATCGAGATCAGCGACTTCGGATCGTGCCCGTTGAACTCGGCGCGCGGCGTAGTCACACTTTCCGGCGGAGTAAGCGTAAGCGTAGCATCACTCATTAGCTGGCCTCGTTTCCATTGGCGTTGCCCGGCTTCTTCGTTTGACGCTTGATTGTCATGCCGTCTTTGAGCGTCTTCAACACGCGGCTGGGCCCGCGCACGATCTCCATTTGCGGTTGCACACCACTCGTGATCTCGATATCAGCCTCACCGGTGATGCCAGTGGTGACTTCGATAAACCTGACCTTGTTACCTTCGACAACGTAAACGCCCTTCTGCGCTTTCGGCTTTTCACCACCAGGAGAAGCGGCTGGAACACTGCCGGAGACGGTGGCGGCCGGAGATGCACCCGCAGCCGCAGGCGCCTTCTCGACGATGGCTTCAAGTGGCACAGCAAGCACGTTGGTCTTTGTGTCGGTTGTGATGGTCGCGGTCGAGCTCATGCCCGGACGCAGTGAGCTCGTGACATCTTCCGGCAGGTCTTTGAGCTCGAGTGTGACCTTGAACTCTTTCGCTTCCTGTACGTTCACGCGATTCGACAAGCCGCCCGTCTGGTCAGACTTCGAGATCGCGAGCGGGTTTTTCTGCGTGACAACTGCCCTGATTTCCTTGTCGCCGAGAGCGTCGACTTTGACCTTTGCTTCCTGGCCCACTTTGACGTTGTTGATTTCAGTCTCGTCGACGTTCACTTCAACGTTGATCTGCGACATGTCAGCAATCGTCATCAGCGGCGTCGTCGATAAACCAGCGACCGCAAACTCACCGACGCGCGTCGGAATGTCAGCAACTACGCCATTCAATGGCGACAACTGAGTCGCTTTCGAGCGCTGGCTCTGTTGACCACGCAACATCGCCGCCTGCTGGCTGGCCCGCATTTCTGAAGACTTGATGCTTGTTTGTGCTTCTTTCACCGCGATGCGCTGCTGATTTGCACGCTCTGTCGCTTCTTTCACAGCGATCCTCTGCGCTTCGAGATTGGCCTTGGCTGTTTCCAGAGCGATCTTGGCGGTTTCAAAGCGGTCGCGGGCGGTGTCGTATTCAAAGCGCGAGGCTACACCGGATTCAATCAGCTCTGTGTAGCGCTTGAGCTCTCGCTGGGCCGTGTTGAGCTCGACCTGGGCGCGGTCCACAGTGGTTTGCATCGAGACAACTTGTTGCCTTGCAGCAGCGACCGAAGCCTCGGCGACCACGAGTGACTGCTGCGCAGAATTAACGGCATTCCGTGCGTTTTGCACGTCGTTTATCGATGCCTGCGTCGCGGCCCATTGGGCTTCCTGGTTCGACTGTAGCTGCGTTGGATCGACGCGGACGAGGGGCTTGCCCTTAGTAACCATGTCGCCGGCAGTCACGTAAATCTCTTCAATACGGCCGGGAACCTCGCTCGTCAGCTTGATATAGCGTATTGGTCGCACCTCGCCCGATGCGGTCACGGTCTGCTTGAGCTCGGGTCTAACTTCGAGCTTCACGGTTACAACTTCGGGCTCTTCCTTACGGGTTGCAACCACGCTGATGACGACGACGATGGCCAGTACCACAGCCACCACGACGCCGATAATGATCTTCTTTTTGCGACTCAATGCCATTCTTTCGTTCCTTTTTGCAGGGGGCCTTCAAATTCTCGAAGATGCTTCTACGTGGAAACTTATCAAACAGTTTCACCTAAGAGCAAACGCGATCAGGCCCAATTTATTAACAGTTTGCCCACAAAGAAGCACATTAAGACAGGTGCATTAGACAACCGGAGAGTTGCTTTTGTGCCATTTCGCGGTTGATTACGATGCGTTGGCCGGAGACGGGGTTTCGCGCTAAAATGATTTGCTTTTTTTACGACGATGATTACGTGCGATAGGTGCAAAACTGAAAATCTCGATGGCTCGCAGTATTGCGACGAATGTGGCGCGCCGTTGAGACCAAATGGCCGTGCCAATCCCGTGCAGCAAAGACCGGGGCACGGTAACAACGGCAATCATGCTCCGTCGCCGGAATCACAGCCTGAACTTGCCCATGGGCGCGTCTCTGCCGGGCTCAGTTATTCTGCGTTACGCACAACTGCCAAACCGCATGCCCGCCTGGTTATCGAAAAGGGCCGCTCGACCGGAAAGCAGTTTATGTTGAGTGATGTCGAAGCCCAGATCGGACGCTGGGATGCCGATGGTGGCATCTTCCCCGACGTGGATCTGGACACAGACGATCCCGAAGCAAAGGTTTCTCGACGTCACGCACGCATCACTCTAAGCAACGGCCAGTACTTTCTCGAGGATCTGGGATCCACAAACGGTACGTTTATAAATCGTGGGAAGAGGTTACCGCCGGGACAGCGTCAGGCATTATGCGACGGCGATGAAATCATCGTCGGCAAGACGTTTTTACGCTTCCATATTGTGAAATAGTAGCTTATCCACAGATTACGCAGATTCTTTCGTCAACAAATGTCTGAGTGTCGTTCATGTGGGGCGCACGTATCGCCTGGTGAGCACTTCTGCGGTAATTGCGGTTCGCAATTGGAGTCCAGCTCGCCCGAACTGAAGACCGTTGCCGCGAATCCCGGCGACGAGGGCGACGTGCAGCCACGTGGAGGCCGCGAGTGGGCCAACACGCTCGACGATGACAGTCCCGTTCACGTTACGGCCGCGCCAGATGTTCCGGAACAGGCCCCGGACCAGGCCGACGCCCCGCCCGCAGCCGCCGAGGCTTCCGGCAGTCTCGAAACAACGTATGTCGCTCCGGAAGCTGATGAGCCTGCCGATGTGATCTCTTCAAACTCACTGGGCGGCTCGTTTACTGACAACGTCGCGGAGGCCGGCCAGACTTCAACACCCAAAAGAGAGGGTACGACAGGGGGTAAACGCCCGACCGTAAAGCAACTCGCTGCGAACACCGTTTTGAATGGCCGTTACGAGATCGTGCGGCGCATCGGCGGCGGCGGCATGGGCGCCGTGTATCTCGCGAAGGATCGTAATCTTGGCGACGCGCCGCGCGCGGTGAAAGAGATGGTCGAGTCGCATCTCGATCCAGCGCAGCATGAAAAAGCGATTGGCGATTTCAAACGCGAGTCGCTGTTGCTGACGTCGCTCGAGCATCCCTCGATACCGACCATCTACGACTATTTCTACGATGACAAACTCGGTCGCTTTTATCTCGTGATGAAATATATCTCGGGAGGCGATCTCGCATCGCGTATGCGTGCGGCAGTCGGCGGCAGGCTCGACGAAAAGACTGTTACCGATTGGGGCATGCAAGTCGCCGACGTTCTCGACTACCTGCACTCACGACCAAAACCAATCATCTACCGCGATCTCAAACCGGCGAACCTGATGATCGACGGCAACACGGGTCGGGTGATGCTGATCGATTTCGGAATCGCGCGCTGGGTGTCGCAGCAGGAGAAGGGCGTGACCGCGGTCGGCACGATGGGTTATGCGCCCCCGGAGCTATTCAGTGGTCGCGTGCAGCCGGCGTCTGACGTTTACAGTCTCGGTGCAACGATGTTTCACCTGTTGACTGGGTCCGATCCGCAGGACAATCCACTCCTAATCTTCGATTTCACCAAGAACCCGCGACCACGCCAGATCGCGCCCTCGATCTCGACGGAGATGGAACTGATTCTGATGCGGTCGGTGGAGTACAGGCCCGAGGATCGTTTCCGCACCGCGGGCGAGATGCGAAACGAGCTCGCGATACATCTCGAGAAGTTGTTGTCGGGACGAGTCAGTTATGGAATGCCGGCGCCTGTATCGGGCATCGAGACGGTCCAGGTACAACCCGTTTACTGCGGCTTCTGTGGTGGTCGCATTGCGGCCGATGACGTGTTCTGTGCGCACTGCGGCGCGCGACAGCCGCTCGCGGGTGTTGGAACAAGCTCGTCGTTGTTACATACCGTAAGACCAACGGCGAAGCTCGTGGTCGCTGGAACCACCGAGCTTGATGCGTCGTTCATTCTCCAGAAAGACAGCAACTTGCTCGGACGCACGGATCCGCATTCAAACATTTTTCCGGAAATCGATCTTTCGCGGTTCGATCCGGAAACAAAAGTTTCGCGACGGCATGCGCGCATCTGGCTTGAAGGAGAAACATTTCTCGTCGAGGATCTCGGTTCGGTGAATGGTACTGTGATCAACGACTCGGTGCGTCTTGCGCCGCGCCAGCCGCGCGTGCTCGACAGTGGCGATAAACTACGCGTTGGCGAAACGACGCTGCACTTTTTAGTTGGATAGTTAGAGCCATCCACAGATTACACAGAAAAACTTCCGTGTAATCTGTGGATGGCTTTGAAAATTCGCAGAGAAATTTTCCAGAAGATGACTGTTGCCCAAGGTTTGCCGCGCTCCCCGGCAAGAAGCCGCACCGCCAGGCATGGCGGAAAACGACTCAGAGCCCCATTTCCTCTCCGTTGTGGCGCTCTGCTGATCGACTATATCGCACTCGTTTCACTCGTTGTGCTCGGCACTCTTGTCTCCCGCATGCTGGGTGGTGGCGGGCGTGCGGCCGGAAGCTCCGCTGAAACTGCCGGGATCCTGCTCGCTGCAGTGATGGCGGTGCTCAACCTCGGCGTGATTCCGGGTTTCACCGGCCTGACGCTGGGCAAGTGGGCCACCGGTCTGCGCATCGAAAGAAACGACGGCGGGCCTGTCGGCATCGGTCGCGCCCTGTTACGTCATTTCGTTGGTTATCCTGTCTCATTCGCACTTCTCGGTATCGGTTTTTTGATTGCTGCGGTGTCCGTGCATGGAAGAGGCTTGCACGATATGATAGCCGGCACCATTGTCGTTCGTGAGGGTTCTATCTAGTTGATGCTTCCGTAGTACCGCCTGTGTCTTCAAGCAAAATGACAGAGCTAATAGTTAAATACCCCGACCGCGCACCCGACCATTTTCCACTCGGCCGGCTTCGCATAACTATCGGCCGATCCGCCCGCAATGACCTTTGCATTCCCGATCCGTTTGCCTCGCGCGTGCACGCTGAAGTGCGCCGCGAAGGAGACGGGTACATCCTTCAGGATCTCGGATCCGCAAACGGCACGCTCTACAACGGCGCCACTGTCGAAGGCGCGATTCATCTGACTGCCGGCGGACGCATCCAGATCGGAGAGACGGAGATCGTCTTTGACGACGGCACGTTCAACTCCGGTATGGGCGCGACGATGATCACTGACAACTCCGGAACGTCACTTCCGGAAGCGACAATCGCGCTCGCGTCAGGCGACCGGACGACGTCGGGACTGCTCGAAGCAATTGAAGGCGCGCACACGCAACCCGAAGAGATCGTCTCCTCCTCGACAGTTACAACTGTCACGCCCAAAGCGGCAAAGCAGGGCGACCTGCTCGCGCTGATCAGCAAAGTGGGAGTCACTCTGCTGGCGTCAGCAACGTTGAATGAAACTCTCGAGCAGATCGTTTCGCTTGTGTTTGAATCAGTGCCTGCGGATCGCTGCCTCATCATGATGCGCGATGAGGGTAGCGAGGATTTGCGCGTGGCGGTGGCACGGCTGCGTGATCGTGTTGGTGAAGTGGGTGAGATTCGTGTTTCGCGAAACGTGCTCGATGAGGTTGTGATTCGTGGTAAGTCAGTGTTGACCTCCGATGCGCAACACGATCCGCGTTTTGCGAGTGGGACGATGGTGTTGCAGGGTGTGCGATCGGTGTTGGCAGTGCCACTCGGCGTTGCCGACAAAGTGTTTGGCATCATCTATGCGGATTCGCCGATCGCAGAAGGACGCTTCACTGAAGATCATTTGAAAGTGTTGACCACGCTTGCGTCTGTGGCGGCGATTCGTGTCGAGAATGCGCGTCTCGTCGAAGCCCGGCTTGAACGTGAACGGCTGGAGCGTGAGCTTGCACTCGCAAGTGAGATCCAGCAGCGTTTTCAACCGACTGCACCGCCGCACGTGAATGGCTACGAGCTTCAGGGCATCAGCTTTCCGTGTTACGAGATCGGGGGCGATTACTACGACTTCATCGAGCGTGAAGATGGTCGTTTGGTGATTGCGCTCGGCGACGTGTCGGGTAAGGGAACTGCGGCGGCGCTTTTGATGTCGTCACTGCATGCGGCAATTCACGCGCAGTCAGCGTCGCACGATTCGCTCGTCGCGACGATCTCCGCGGTCAATCGTTATCTTGCGGATAACATTCCCGCGAACCGCTTTGTGACGTTGTTTTATGCCGAGCTCGATCCTGAGTCGGGGTCGCTCTCGTTCCTGAATGCCGGGCACAATCCGCCGTTGATCGTTCATTCGGCCGGGACAGTAGAGCAGCTCGCGTCGGGTGGTTTGCCGCTCGGGATCAAGCGTGACGCTGAGTATCGCGAGGGGCGGACGCAGTTGCAGGGAGGAGATGTGCTCGTCATCTATTCGGACGGTGTGACTGAGGCCACGAGTCCGAGTGGTGAAGAGTTTGGAGCGACGCGTTTGTATGAAGTGGTGTCGCGCAACATCGAAGCGTCGGCTGCGGGCATACGCGATCGCATCGAATCGTCGTTGACGAAGTTTGCGCAGGGCACGAGCGCCGCGGATGACATCACGCTCGTAATCGTGAAGAGACAGACGTAGACAGGATTCATCCTGTGGAACCAGATACGGATATCGGTGGCCCACTTCACAAATTCCCGGTCACCAATCACTCCGCCATCATCAATGCTCGCAGCGACGATCAGATCGTCCGCCGCCGCGCGTTCGACACCATCGTCGCAAGTTACTGGAAACCCGCATACAAATACGTCCGCCTGAAATGGCGCGCTGACAACGAAGACGCCAAGGATCTCACACAGGGCTTCTTCGCCGCCGCCTTCGAAAAAAATTACTTTGCCACTTACGATGCCAGCAAAGCGAGTTTTCAAACTTATCTGCGCACGTGTCTCGACGGATTTGTCGCGAATGAGCGCAAAGCCGGGCGCCGGCTCAAGCGAGGCGGCGATATGGACCACTATCAGCTCGATTTCGCGGCCGCCGAAGACGAGCTCGCCGCGCACGCTTCATCGTCGAGCATTAGTCCTGAAGACTATTTTCATCGTGAGTGGGTGCGTTGGATGTTCAGTCTCGCTGTTGAAGCATTTCGACAACGCTGTGAAGAGTCAGGCCGCACAGTGCATTTTCAACTGTTCGAGCGTTACGACTTGAGCGATGACGAAGAAGTCTCATATGCATCACTCGCAAAAGACTTCGAACTCGAGCCGGCGACAGTCAACAATTATCTCGCTGCCGCGCGTCGTGACTTCCGTCGCATCGTTCTCGATAAACTGCGTGAGATAACCGCCACGGACGAGGAGTTTCGCACTGAAGCGCGTTTGTTGCTGGGAGTTGACGTTCAATGAGGTGGATTTCTGACGACAAGTTGAAACACCTGCGCGCGGTCGTGAGCGAGCCGGATTTCAGTGCGACGAAATACACGTTCGTGAAAGAGCTCGGACGCGGCGGGATGGGAGCGGTTTATCTCGCCGAAGATCGCGAGCTTGCCCGGCTTGTCGCTATCAAAGTCCTCAACACACCCGAAATTACTGAAGACCTGCGCGACCGGATGGTTCGTGAAGCGCAAATCATTGCGCGTCTCGAACATCCTGGAATCGTTCCGGTTCATGACGTGGGGACACTGACAGACGGTCGCATCTTCTACGCTATGAAGTATGTGCGCGGCAGCCGTCTCGACGAATACGCCACGCAAGGCGCTCCGTT
>DATHTI010000453.1:0-15348 GCA_035463335.1 Pyrinomonadaceae bacterium
CGGCGAGAAGCGTTGCTCCGAAGCCTTCATCACTTCGTTCTTCACGGCGCGGAAATCAGAAGCCGTCTTCGTGCCGAATCCCAGAGGCTTTTCAAACTTCTTGAAGTTCTCGGAGCCGAGGTTCGACGTCATGATGATGATCGCGTCCGAAAGATAAACTTTCTTGCCGCGCCCGTCAGTCAGCCAGCCTTCGTCGAAAGCCTGCAGGAACAGGTGCATCAAGTAAGGCGATGCTTTCTCAACCTCGTCGAGCAACAGCACCGTGTACGGATTCTCGCGCAGCTGCTCGGTAAGGATTCCGCCTCGCTCCGAGCCGACAATACCGCGCGGCATTCCGATCAGCTTCTCGATGCTGACTGTACCATCGCTGTATTCCGACATGTCGATGCGAACCATTTTCTCTTCGTCACCAAACATGAACTCGGCCACAGCTTTGGCCAGCTCGGTTTTGCCGACACCTGTTGGACCAAGAAACAGCAGCACGCCATCGGGTTTGTAGTGCGACTCTTTCAGCGGACCTTTGTTCAGTCGCAGTCGCTGTGCAACTGCCTTGATCGCGTCCTTCTGACCGATAACACGACGACCCAACATCGTTTCAGTCATCGCAAAACGATCGCCCGTGTCGCGGAAGATCATGTCGCGCGGAATACGAGACTCCTGCGAGATCACGTCGATAACGTGCTCAGACCGGACCACCATCTTCTGTGGTTCGTTGATCTCAACCTTCACCGCTGCCGTGTCGAGCCAGCCGATGGCCTTATCAGGCAGGTGCAGGTTGCGGATGTATTTCGGCGCCATTTCCAACGCTGTGTTGATGGCTTCGTCCGAAATCTTGACAGAGTAGTTTTTCTCGAGTCGCGGACGGAGACCGAACAGAATTTCCTTGGTCTCGTTAATCGACGGCTCGACAACTTTCACCATTCGGAAGCGACGTGCGAGTGCTTCGTCGTCGGCGATGTATTCTTTGTACTCGGAAAGCGTCGTTGCGCCGATGATGCGCATCTCGCCGCGCGCCAACGCTGATTTGAACATGTTGGCGGCGTCCGAAGACGTACCGAGCGCTGCACCTGCGCCGATGATCGTGTGTGCTTCGTCGATGAAGAGAATCAGGTTGTCGCGTTCTTTGACTTCGTCGATGATTCCCTTGATTCGTTCTTCAAACATGCCTCGCAGCATTGTTCCGGCCACGATGCCGCCCATTTGTAGTTGCACGATGTGAGACGAACGCAGACGCGCCGGAACCTTCTCCGGTTCCAGCTCGATCAAACGCGCGAGTCCCTCGATCACCGCGGTCTTGCCCACTCCTGGCTCACCAACGAGCATCGGTGAATTCGCACGCTCGCGATGACACAAGATCTCGATAATTTGTTGTACTTCTTTTTCACGCCCGATCGTGGGCGGAATCTTATCGGCTCGAGCCAGCCTGTTGAGTGAAACGCCGAAATGTTTCAAATAAGGTGGAAGCTCAAACTTCTTCCTGTTCAGCTCTTCTTCCTGTTCTCGTTTTTGAACCTGTGCTCGCACGTTTTCCTGGATAGCTTCAGGGCTTGCGCCCATGTTTCGCAGTACGTCAACGAAGAGACCATCGTGACTGCTCAATGCTTCAAAGATGTCTGTTGCTTCAATTGTCTTGCGGCCCTGCATCCGGGCTCGTTCCATTGCGCGCTTAAACAGGTCAGTCGTATCAGGGCCGATGCGAAATCCCTTTCCGACATGTTGTTGCCGGCTGTTGCTGAGGCGTTTCTCGATCGCCATTTTGACCACGACCGGGTCAAGCGATAATTCACGCATCGTGGAGTTGAACATGTCAGGCTCCTCCGCAGTCAAGGCCTGAAGGATGTGCTCCACGGATACGAAGTTTTGGTCACGACGGCGCGATTCATTCAACGCATGTTCGAGAATGCGTTGACCGCTGTCGGCAAATTTGTCTTTGTATGAACCTAAATCAACCATATCTTTTTTACGATCGTCGCACTATTTCTGATCAGCATTTAAGTGCCACGATTCACTCAACTTTCAAACAACTCGGCCCGTCCAAGTTGCTGCACTTGGATGTCGCCAGCATAAGCGCCGTTGCGTTTCAATGCAATAACAATCCGGCGAGGCGTCTCCTGCAAATTTCTTGCCGTTGAACGATATTCATCCACAGATTGCACAGATTCTTTAATCAGTCTGTGTAATCTGTGGATGAAAGTGCTTAGTAATCGTAATCGTCACCGCCCGGGGCTGGCGGGCCGCCTTTCTTCTTCTCCGGCAGCTCGGTCACAGCAGCCTCAGTGGTAAGCAACAATCCCGAGATTGACGCTGCGTTTTGTAACGCAGTGCGTACAACTTTGGTTGGATCGATGATTCCCGCCGCCGCGAGATCCACGATTTCGCCAGTGACGGCGTTGTAACCTTTATTCCCTTTCAACTGCGCGACTTCTCCGACCACGACCGCGCCCTCTGTTCCCGCGTTTTCTGCAATTCTTCGGAGCGGCTCCTGTAACGCACGCTGCACGATTTTCACACCCGTACGAACGTCCGGATCCTCGTGATCGTGATTCTCGAGCACCTTCGCCGCTCGGAGCAGCGCAACGCCGCCGCCGACTACGATGCCTTCCTGCGCCGCGGCTTTGGTCGCATTCAATGCGTCTTCAACACGCATCTTGATCTCTTTCATTGCGGTCTCAGTCGGCGCGCCCACTTTGACCACCGCAACACCACCGGCAAGTTTTGCCAGTCGTTCCTGAAGCTTCTCACGATCGTAGTCAGACGTTGTCTCTTCGATCTGTTTACGAATCGTGGCCACACGACCCTGAATGGCTTTGCTGTCGCCGCCACCTTCGACGATCGTCGTCGCTTCTTTGTCGACAATCACGCGTTTGGCAGTTCCGAGATCCTCGAGCGTGACGTTCTCCAGCTTGATACCGAGATCTTCCGTGATGACTCTTCCACCAGTCAGGATCGCGAGGTCCTCGAGAATCGCTTTGCGACGATCGCCAAATGCCGGGGCTTTCACTGCGCACACTTTGATCGTTCCACGCAAGCGATTCACAACGAGCGTAGCAAGCGCATCACCTTCAATATCTTCAGCGATGATCAGCAGTGCACGTCCGGCGCCGGCTGTTTGTTCCAGCAGCGGCAGCAGGTCGCGCATTGCGGCGATCTTCTTGTCGAAAAGTAAAATGTATGGCTCGTCGAGAATTGCTTCCATGCGATCGGCGTTCGTCACGAAATAAGGCGACAGGAAACCGCGATCGAATTGCATTCCCTCGACAATCTCGAGCTCAGTTTGCAGCGTCTTCGATTCTTCGACTGTAACGACGCCGTCTTTGCCAACTTTGTCCATCGCTTCGGAAATCAGCTCTCCGATGTGGCGATCGTTGTTCGCCGAAACAGTAGCGACGTTTGTCAGCTCTTCCTTGCTCTTGATCTTCTTCGACATGCGCTCCAGCTCGGCGACCACTTGCTCGGTCGCTAGCTGAATACCGCGCTGCAAAGACATCGGGTTCGCGCCGGCGGCGACGTTCTTCACGCCTTCACGAAAGATCACTTGCGCGAGAACGGTCGCGGTGGTGGTGCCGTCGCCTGCTTTGTCGTTGGTTTTGACTGCGACTTCGCGGACCATCTGCGCGCCCATGTTTTCATACTTGTTCTTGAGCTCGATCTCTTTCGCGACAGTGACGCCGTCTTTCGTGATCACTGGCGAGCCAAATCTCTTGCCCAGAACAACGTTGCGACCCTTCGGTCCCAGGGTCACGCGCACCGCGTTAGCAAGCACGTCCACACCTTGAAGCATCGCGTTGCGTGCTTCTTCTCTAAACTTCACCTCTTTTGCCGGCACTCTTGTTTCTCCTTATTTGTTTATCCACAGATTACACAGACTTCTTTATAACATCTGCGGCATCTGTGGATTGCTCTGTTGCGCGCCCGACTTTGACGCGCGCAGGACGCAGCAGTCGATCGCCCATTCGGAAACCGCGACTATATTCTTCGATTACGATTCCGTCCATCTCGGCGCCGGTTTCTTCAGTGTCCACGGCCTCATGCAGCTCGGGATTAAATTCTTCACCGACAGACTGGATCGCTTCCACGCCCGCACTCGTCAACGCCGCTTCGAAGGTGGTCGCAATACTGCGAATGCCTTCGAGAATCGCTTCGCGAGGTGCATCTCCGGATGCGGCTGCTCTGTTCAAGTTATCGAGAGCAGGTAACAACGACGCGATGAACTTCGCCTTCTCGCCAGCCGCACGCTCATCTGCCGAACGATTCAACCGCTGCCGCGTTTCGTCAGTCTCGCGTTGCAGTTGTTGCCGCAACTGATCGAAACGCGCCTGGACCTCCTGCACCTGCTTTTCGGCGGCTTTCGTGCGTGCTTCGAGCTCTTCGACGTAAGTCGGCTTAAGGTTTGGCTGTTCGGTTTCGGTGTTTACGCGTTCCGTTCCCTCGTCGTCGAGGTAAACCCGACGTCGATCCGTCACCCTCAGCTCGTTCTCTTCTTTAGTCATGATCCGTCTCTATCCGTGTGTATCTGTGGTTAACTGATCTTGATATCGATTTTCTTCGGCTTTTGCTCAGTGCGTTTCGGCAGAGTGATCTGCAAAACCCCGTCCTTGTATTCCCCGGCAATCTTCGCCTGATCGACCGATGCGGGAACACTGTACGTTCTCACAAACTTTCCTTTCGGTCGTTCCGTGCGATGTTGCCGCGACTCTGCAATCGCGCGCGTCCCTTTGACCACCAGCCGGTTATCGTCGATGTCGATCTCGAGCGCATCACGATCGATTCCCGGCAAGTCCATCGCGATCACGTAACCCGATTCAGTTTCGTAGATGTCAGAAGGAGGCGTCCAATCCGCGCGCTCAAACTCGTCTCCTGCACCTGCATCTGCCTGGCTGCGCCTTTGGGTGGCGTCTTCAAAGAGCCTGTTCATTCGATCTTGCAGCGCCATCAAATCCTGCAAAGGGTTCCACTGTTGTGACATTCTCAAACTCCTCAAGCGGTCGCAAACGCCGCGTCAGTCTTAAACTCCATCACGTCTCCATTTGCCGAAACTCTCACCGTTTGCCCGGGCAAAATCTCTCCCTGCAAGAGTTTTACCGCGAGCGGGTTTTGAATCATCGACTGGATCGCTCGCTTCAATGGCCGAGCGCCGTACGTCGGATCGTAGCCTTCGCGCATCAACAGATCTCTCGCAGACGGCTCCAATACGAGATTCACGTTTCGCTCGCTCAGCATGGACGTCAGACGTTCCAATTGAACGTCGATGATCTTTCCGATCTGTTCGCGCGAGAGCTGGTGAAAGACGACAATGTCGTCAATACGGTTCAAAAACTCCGGTTTGAAATTCAGCCGCAGCTCCTGAATCACTGCTTCACGCACTTGCTTCTCATCGCCTTCGGCTGCCTGGATCTCACGCGAGCCGAGGTTCGAAGTCATGATCAAAACAGTGTTCTTGAAATCAACTGTTCGACCTTTCGAATCTGTCAGTCTGCCGTCGTCGAGAATCTGAAGCAGCACGTTGAACACATCCGGATGCGCCTTTTCGATTTCGTCGAAGAGCACGACCGAGTACGGACGGCGGCGCACTGCTTCCGTAAGCTGTCCGCCTTCATCGTAGCCGACGTATCCCGGCGGCGCTCCGATCATTCGCGCCACCGCATGTTTCTCCATGTACTCTGACATGTCGAGCCGGATCATCGCTCGCTCGTCGTCGAATAAGAACTCCGCGAGGGCGCGAGCAGTTTCAGTCTTACCGACGCCGGTTGGACCAAGAAAGATGAAAGAGCCGATCGGCCGGTTCGGATCCTGCAAGCCCGCGCGTGCGCGCCTGACGGCGTTTGCAACTGCCGCAAGTGCTTCTTCCTGTCCGATCACGCGATTAGCCAAACGATCTTCCATTGTGACGAGCTTCTGCATCTCGCCTTCGAGCATGCGCGAAACCGGAATACCGGTCCACTTCGCGACGACTTCGGCGACGTCTTCTTCATCAACTTCTTCCTTCAGCATTACGCCGTCCTGCTGGAAGTTCGCGAGCTTGTCCTGTTCGCCTTTCAGCTTTTGCTCGAGCTCAGGAATCTTGCCGTACTGAATTTCAGAAGCGCGTCCGAGCTCGCCGTTGTTACGAGCCTGGTCGAGCTGGAAACGAAGTTGTTCGAGCTCGGCTTTCGCCGTGCGAATGTGATCGATGGCTTCTTTTTCAGATTGCCACTTCGCTTTCATGCCCGCCGAAGTTTCCTTCAGGTCGGCGATGCGCTGTTCGATCTCATTCAAACGTGCTTTCGATTTCTCGTCTTCTTCTCGTTGCAGCGCCTGTCGCTCGATCTCGAGCTGAATGATCTCGCGCTCGAGCTGATCGATCTCCTGCGGAAGCGAGTCGATCTCGATTCTTAGACGCGATGCCGCTTCATCAATTAAATCGATTGCTTTGTCGGGGAGGAAACGATCCGTGATGTAGCGATTCGAAAGTGTCGCTGCGGCGACGATGGCCGAGTCTTTGATGCGAACGCCGTGATGGACCTCGTAACGCTCTTTCAAGCCACGCAGGATCGCGATCGTGTCTTCGACCGTCGGCTCACCAACATAGACTTGCTGGAAGCGTCGCTCGAGAGCGGCATCTTTCTCGATGTGTTTCTGGTATTCGGCGAGCGTGGTCGCGCCAACGCAGCGGAGCTCACCGCGAGCCAGCGCCGGCTTCAACATGTTCGACGCGTCGATCGCGCCTTCGGCAGCGCCTGCGCCTACGAGTGTGTGCAGCTCGTCGATGAAAAGAACGATGTGTCCCTGTGCGCTCTCGATCTCTTTCAGAACGGCTTTCAAACGATCTTCAAACTCGCCGCGATACTTCGCACCGGCCAGCATCGAGCCGAGATCGAGTGCCACCAGTCGCTTGTTACGCAGCGTCTCAGGCACGTCGCCTGAGACGATGCGCTGTGCGAGTCCCTCGACGATCGCGGTCTTACCAACACCCGGCTCACCAATCAGCACCGGATTGTTCTTTGTCCTGCGAGAGAGGACCTGGATCGTTCGGCGAATCTCGTCGTCGCGGCCGATGACAGGATCGAGTTTTCCTTTTCGTGCGGCTTCGGTCAGGTCGCGAGCGTATTTCGAAAGTGCCTGATAATTCTGTTCGGCGTTTTGATCCGTGATCCGTGAGCCGCCGCGCATCTGCTCGATCACCTTGAATAGATCGTCGCGTGTTACGCCATGCTGACGGAGTATTTTCCCCGCGTCGCCGTCCTTCTCTTCAACGATGGCGAGCAGCAGGTGCTCGGTCGAGATGAACTCGTCCTGCATCTTGTCTGCTTGCTTTTGCGACGCCGTGAAAATCTGCGTCATGCGCGAGCTGAAGTATTGCTGCCCGCCCTGTACGCGTGGAAAACGAGCGACAGCCGCCTGCGTGTCATTAAGAATGACAGCGACATTCGCGCCGAGCTTGCCAAGGATTGGTCTAACAATACCTTCCGGTTGTTCGAGCATCGCGACGAGCAGATGCTCGGGCTCAACCTGCTGGTGCTGGTTGCGCTCGGCGAGCTCGATAGCGGATTGAATTGCTTCCTGTCCGCGTAGTGTGAACTTATCTAAACGCATCGTAATTACTTCTGTGCTTTTGTGCCTTTTTCTGGCTCAAAAAGAAATCGAACGGGCTCGACCTTCGCATCCCAAACTGCGACGAGCCCGCTCGCGTTTTACCGATCCCCCAAAGCTTTAGCGCCCGCCACTGGCTTCTTTCGCTTTACCGGATTCGGCAGTCGTCTCGATCGTTTTCTGCGTGGCGCCGGTGCCGGTCCCGGTCACCTGAATGCGACGGGCCTTCGTCTCTTCTCGTTTCGGCAACGCCACGCGCAACACGCCGTTGTTGTACTCGGCAGTTGCACCCTCAGCGGAAACTGTTTGCGGCAAAGTGAAAGAACGTGTGAAGGCGCCATACGAGCGCTCGACTCGATGGTAGTTGTCAGTCTCATCCGTCTTTTCAAACTTGCGCTCACCGCGGAGGGTAATGACATTGTTCTCGATGGAGAGATCGAAATCTTCCTGTTTCATTCCAGGAAGCTCTGCCTCGAGCACGATCTGGTCCTTGTTCTCATAGATGTCGACGCTGGGCGCCCACGCGCCGCGGCCAATGCCCTCATCACCGAAGGCACGGGTCAGATTGGTCGAGAACAAGCGATTCACTTCTTCCTGTAACGTCCGCAGATCGCGGAACGGGTCGTATCGAACAACAGTCATGGGTCTCACTCCTCCTATTACTCCTTAATATTCTGTTGTTATGTTAGGCTCAGCTAGCTGAGCGTGGCGTCATAATAAAGATTGAGTGTTGTTCTGTCAAGTCCTGAATTTAGCCGCAAAAAGGCACAAAAAGCACAAAATATAAAGTTGATGAAATCGGGTACGACTCCATCAGAAAACATTTTGTGCTTTTTGTGCCTTTTTGTGGCCTATATTCCGAAGAAGCGTTTGATAGCGGAGAGGATTCCGGCAGAGGAGTGGGAACTGGTGGCGGAGTCGTCGGTGTGGGAGGCGAGACCCTGGCGGCGTTCGGCCATGATGAAACTGAGCGACTCAACCAGATCCGGGTTGGTATCGAACACTTGCTTCATCGCCGCGTGCCCGATCTCGAGCACCTCAGTTTCTTCGAGCGCGAGGACATTGGCCGTCCTCGGCTCGCCTGTAAATAAGGCCATTTCCCCGAAGAAGTCGCCCTCATTCAAAGTCGCGACCGTCCTCGGCCGTCCATTTTCACTAACCTGGACCCGAACTTTTCCTTTGTGAACGACAAACATCGACGATCCCGGGTCGCCGGCCCTGATGACTGTCTCACCCGGCGCAAAGACGTGCCGAACGGCGGCGTGTGCCAGCATCGAAGTCTCATCCGCCGACAACGGCGCAAAAATATCGACTGCCGAAAGCCGTTCCACGATCGCGCCGTCGCCGTCTCGCTGGGCGAGGCTGCCACGACGTTCGACGTATAGCGTGCGCGTGGGAAAGGCGAAGTTCAGGCCCGCGCGACGGAACGCGTACCAGATCCTTTGCCGCACAAGCGCGTCAGTATCGTTGTACTTGGCGTAGTCGTTAAGCCAGTATTTCACCTCGTAATCGACGCCGTGATCCCCGAGATTTCTGATACGCACTATCGGCGCAACCCTGTCCGACACGTTATCTGCCTCGCGCACGGCCTCACGCACGACGTGGATCGTCTTCGCAGGTGAGTCAGTGTAAAGAGTATTAAAGAAGACAAGCCGCGCGTTCAGGTTCTCGCGCGGGCAGACCTCGATCGGCTCGCGTGCGGCGTTGCTGTTAGCAATCAGAACGACGTGGTTTGTGAACGTGCGAATCTTAATCGCGCGCCAACTGATTTCTTCGACGACACCCGTGTGCCGTTGCGCGCCCACCGTGATCACGTCGCCTACCTGAAACGGCCGATCTGCCTGCAAAGAAATTCCCGCGAAAAAGTTGCCCAGAGTGTCCTGTAAAGCAAGTCCGAGGATCACGCCGAAGATCGCAGACGTCGTGAAGAGCGCTCCGAGGTTAACTTCCGGAAAGAGAAACGTGAACGTGATCAGAAAGAAGATCGTGAAAGCGACGATCGTGAAGATGTTGCGAATGAGCGTCGGTGCATCGATTCGCTTGAGCTGGTACGCGAGCCCGAAAAAAAGTGAATTGAGGGCGCGGACAAACAGGTAGCCAATGATCCCGATGAGAAACAGCTTGACGGCTTTAACTATCGTGTCCGCTGACGGTGAGGGGCTCGCGCCCATCCGGTGCTCGAGCAGCGCTTTGACCTGGTCAGCGAAGGACCAGAACAGGTACGCCGCCAGCAGCGCGGCTGCCGAAGCCGCGAAGAAGAGAATGAGTTTGTTAGTAGAACGAGGACGGACCATCTGAGTCATCCGAGTTCATTTGTAGCCAAACAACGACGGAAACAGAGTGATTAGTATAAAGAGCAGCGAGAGAATCGTCACGAGAATTGCGGTCAGCCATGCGGCAATATTATAGAGCGGCCCGTTGACGTGGCGGCCCATCACCTCGCGATCGTTCACGAGTCGTAACACCGCGAACAGCACCACCGGCAACAACAAACCATTGATCACCTGCGTCACGAGCAACACGCGGATCAGCGGGAGGTTGGGCACGCTCGCAATCGCCGCGCCAACAGCCACGAGAAATGTGAACGTGCCGAGGAAGATCGGCGCCTCGCGAAAACTGCGCGAGACACCTTTTTCAAATCCGAGAGCCTCGCTGATCGAGTAGGCTGTGGCGAGCGGCAACACACCCGCCGCGAGCATCGACGCGCCGAGCAGTCCGATACCAAACAACGTTTGCGCATATCGTCCTGCCAGGGGTCGGAGGGCGTGGGCAGCGTCGGCCGCGCTCGTTACCTGAATGCCTGCTTTGTGAAGCGTCGCTGCGGTCGAGACAACGATGAAGAAAACGATCAGGATTGCGAAGATCGTCCCGAACCACACGTCCAGCTTCGTCTTCGAGTAGTCGTCAGGCGTCACTCCTTTTTCAACCACCGACGACTGAACGTAAACCTGCATGTACGGCGAGATTGTGGTTCCGATCACGGCCACGAATGTAAACAGGAACGCATGTTCTAACTTGAACTCCGGCCGCACCAGCCCGACTGCAACCGCGCCCCAATCGGGTCGCGAGAGAAACGCGGAAACGATGTAGCCGAGAAACACGAGTGACATTAATAAAAAGGCGCGCTCGACTCTTTTATAGGAACCTTTCACGATGAGAAACCAGATGAGAATCGCTACGAGCGGTACGGAGATATAGTGCGAGACGCCGAACAGGTCAGACGCCGCCGCGATGCCGACAAACTCCGAAACCGTCACGCCAGCGTTCGCGACGAGCAGCGCCAGCATGATCAGCGCCGTCCAGCGCACGCCGAAGCGCTCGCGAATTAGATCAGCGAGGCCCTTGCCGGTGACGGCGCCCATGCGAGCGCACATTTCCTGCACGATACCAAGACTGATCGTTATGGGAATGAGGATCCAGAGGAGTGAATAACCAAAGTCAGCGCCGACCGAAGCGAACGTGGCAATGCCGCCGGCGTCATTGCCGGCATTGGCGGTGATCATTCCCGGGCCGAGAATGGCGATGTAAGCGAGCAGCCTTTTGCGGCGTGCCACCGTTTGGCGCACACCTTGAGCGCCACGACGCATTAAGCGACGTCCGGCAGCTCGTACTGCTGCTCGTGGTTCTGCCACTTTGGTCACCGTCCTTCATAATTAGCACAAAATATTAACCACGGATTTCACGGATTTATCAGCGGATTTTATCCAAAGAGCCGTGGTAAACGGTGGCGCCAGTCTTTCGGCAACAGGATTTCCATCGCGTCGTCCACGGTGATGATGCCGAGTATATCCCCTGACTCATCGATCACGGGAAGGGCGAGCAGGTTATATTCAGCGATCCGCTGCGCGACTTCTTTTGCCGGCTCTTCCGGCTCGGCTCGCTGAAACTCCGTTCGCATGACACTCTCAAGCGGCATCGACGGATCGGCCAGGATCAAACTTCGCAGAGCGATTAATCCCACGAGTTTCCACGATCCTTCTTCCTCGACTACGTAGAGGTAATAGATCATGTTGGGCGTCTCGGCCATCTCGCGAAGTCGTGCGAGTGCTTCACCGACTGTAAGCGCGCGCGGCAGCGTAACGAACTCGGTCGTCATCAATCCGCCCGCTGTGTCGTCTTCGTAAGGAAGCAGCTCAACGACGTCTGCCTGCTCGTCGTGCTCCATCAAGCCGAGCAGCTCTTCCGCCTTATCTTCGGGAAGATCGCCGAGCACGTCGGCAGCTTCGTCAGGCGACATCCATTCGAGGATGTCAGCGGCGCGCTCCTGGTCCATGTCGCCGAGTATTCGCGCCTGGCTCTCGGCCGGCATCTCTTCGAGGGTTTCGGCGGCAGTCTCGTCGTCGAGCGATTCGACGACTTCGGATCCGTGATGGTAAGAGAGTGCTTCCGCGAGACGCGCGATCTCGACTGGATGCAGGCGCGCGAGTTTATCGCTCGATGACTTTAACTGGACCGTGGCTGCGTCAGTCGCGAGATATCCGACGTCGGCCCAGTCAAGGACTTCGACAGGTTTTCTCGTGCCTGCAAAACCGGCGGGTGCGAGTCGTCGCCACAATCCTTGCAGACTCACGTCCGCGCCGGTGACGCGCCATTCGCCCGCAGCCTCGATGATCTGAACGTCGTTAACGCGCACGACTCGTTTGCCGTCGACGTCGATGAGTTGTTTGTCGAGCACATCACGCGCGAGCAGGACTTCACTTTCGCGACGCACGAAAGGACGCAAGTCGAGTATGTCTGAGTTGAGCCGTACGCCGTGTTGATTAAACTGCGTGATGCGCCAGCGCGAGAGGAAAAAATCGCGGCGTCGATAACGAGCGACGAGACCCGTGACCGGCGGATGATCGTCAGCGCCGAGACGCACGATCACGTCCTTGACAGTGGCGACACGTTCACCCTCAAGGTCGCGAATCGGCCGGCCTAAAACCTGGGACAAGTAGAGCATCGCTGCATAATACAGGAGCCACGGATGAACACGGAAAGAATGGATTAGTCCAGGAGTTTTATCGCGCGTTCGAGGGCGCGGTCGTGACGAGAATAGATGTCGGCGCGGGTGAGGGCGCTTACAGTGTCAGGCTTGATCCCGGCGCCTTCGAGTCGCACGCCGCCCGCGGTCTTGTAGTCAAATTCACTGACGTCCAACACGCCGCCGTCAGGCAACGCATGCCGGCTGCGAATCGCGAGCACGCAGCCACACGTGCCGCTGCCAATCACGTGGGCGCGACCTTTCGCCTGCAACGTCGCCGCGAGGATCTCGGCGGCGCTCGAAGTGTTCTCACTCGTGAGCACGACTAACGGAAGCTTGATTGGCGCTGGAGCTGAACTACGCCACAAGCGCTTCGGAAAAGTTTGCAGCTCAAATGACGCACCGGAGCGATCCGCAAACCTGCCGAGGTTCGTGCCTTCATCGAGGAAGAGCGACGCCACATCGGCCATTGCCTCCGCATCGCCACCACCATTGCCGCGCAGATCCAAAACGATTCCTTCCGCACCTTCGACAACTGTGGGCAGGTTCTTCGCAAAATCATGTGCCACGCTCTGCGTGAAAGCATCGAGGCGCAGAATCGCGATCTTTCCCTTGCGCTGGTTATTGAATCCGAGATTTCGCTGGCTCCAGTAACGCTGAAGCTCGGCCGACTTATGTTTCCCGTTGCGGGTGATCCATCCGATCTTGACGCTCGTGCCTGCTGGTCCATCGAACAGGTTGGCGATGACGCGATGGCGAATGTTGCCCTTGTCAACTAAACCGAGGCTGCTCATCCGGTGAGCGACAAACTGCGCGACCGGAGTATCGTCGACACTGGCGATCACATCACCTTGTTTGATATCAGTCTTCGACGCGGCTGTGCCTGCTTCGATCTGTATGACTGTCGGCGCGCTCTGGACTTCACGAACTGTCAATCCGACGGTCACAAACCGTGGACTCCACCAGTCAAACTTTTCGTCAGGTGAATAAACTCGCGTATGCGCGTCACGCAGCGAAGCGATCATCTGACGCAGCACGTCGTACAACTCCTGCGCGTTACCGGCGCGTGCGGCGACCGGACGAAACGTGGTTCGCTTTGCCTGCCAGTCGATTCCGTGAAACCTCGGATCGTAGTAACGATCTTGAATCGTTTCCCAAACGTCATCAAAAACTGCGAGCCGGCCTTCGACAGTTGCTGTCGATACGCCTGTGGCATCATCGCGAGCTGCGCGTGTGATGCGCGTGAGTGCGAGTTGAGAGACTAAGAGGGCGATTAGGAGAGCGACAAACGAATTTCTAACGGCGCGGTTTCTTCCCATCTTTACTTCTCTACCTCTCGACCTGGGGGTGGCTTGCGAAAGTTATAGCGCAGCATCACGCGCATCGGTATCGGAGTTCCGTTCTTCATTGCCGGGAAGAAGTGCAATTGACGAACTGTCGCGACAGTTGATTCGTCGAGACCGAACCCGGCCCAACGAACAACTTGTACTTCACCAACTTCGCCATCCGCGCCCACATCGACAACGACATCGACTGTCGCTTCAGCATCGGCGCGAGCAGCAGTTTGCGGGTATTCAGGTCGCAGCCGTCGATAAGGCCGCGGCGTGCGAATGCCCTGAACTTCGGCAGCTTTTTCGTTTTCAGGTGCTTCCTCGATTATTGCATCAGCGGAAGCTGTCAAAACGTTGCGTTGCGCACGCTCCTCGTCGCGACTCTTCTTTATTATGCCGAGCAGCCGCCGGGGTAAAGCGTCGTCAGAGAGATACTGTGACAGTCGTGCTTCGGCTTTGGTTGCTTCTGCGTTTTCAAAGCTGGGTCGCTCCCATAATAGTAAACGACCGGTGCGCGCGCTCACCAAGAAAATCGAACAGTACGACTCATAATAAACGGGCGACTCGAAAGATGAGCGTCGCAGGATTTGCGCGTCGCCGAGGATGTAGAACTCGGTGGCCAGCGCGGCACCAAGATCGCGCGCTTCGCTTACGGTCAGGTTTAAAGATCCCGTGTAGCCGATTCCCTTTGCTGCCGCGCGACTCAAGTCAGGATCAGCGACAGTTATCTCGCCAGTGGCACGAAGTTTAATACGGAGTGTGTCCGCAGCTTGTTTTGCGATCGCTGTTGATCCGAAGTCGAGCACACTGACAACCGGATGCTGCGCTTGTGCGTTAACCGCAAATAGCGAAAGAAGAACAACAATTGTAGGGGTGGCCCTCCGTGGCCACCCCAGCGCTGGAGAATAACGCTGGGGCGGCCACGGAGGGCCGCCCCTACAATTGCGCCCCAACTGATTTTGAGCTGTCACGATGATAGAGCTCGTAAACTTCGTTCTTCACATCGGCGGGGAAACAGACTCGATGCAATTCATAAGCGTGTTGTAATCCCCGAACAACGTTACTCACCTCGCTGATCTCCCGGATCTGTGGCGAAGCATATCCGCTCTCCACGTAGATGTGTGTTTTCGGTTCCGCTTTTTCCGTTTCGTAGTAACCGTAATACGGAACGTCGCTGGCACGATCTTCGATGAAGTAATAATCCGGATCAAACCCCGCGCGCGCGACTGTTTGCCGCGCCGTCGCGAGAAACTCAGCCTTGTGCCCCGGCGCCATATCAAGATCGATCGCCTTGAACATACGTCGCGATATAAAGCGACGACTGAGATCACTCAAGATCTCATCACTCGAGTTTTGCCACTGCTTGATATGAAACACGAAATCCGAATCATCCACCTGCATGTGATCGCTAACGGATAATGTTTCGCGTCGCAGTATTTTCTCGAAAGCCGTTCCCGGTGCATGCCACACTTCCTTGTCTTCATC
>DATHTI010000454.1:0-15623 GCA_035463335.1 Pyrinomonadaceae bacterium
TGAGCGAACGCCTTCGGCGTTATCAAACCGGTATCGGTGTTGTGCTTGTGCCTTTTTAAGGCATCGGCTAGACTTTCCCACGCTTTTTCGTTCACAGTTCGCCAACCACAACTCAATACGCCATTCGGAAGGAGCTAACGCATGCGAATGCGATCTCGGTATCTCCCTGTCTCGATACTCATAATCACTCTCGTCATCTCGGTCTTTCTGCTCGCGCCGCGATCCGAGGCAAACAACTCGCCTCAGGATCCACCGGCACCACCTGCCGGCGGCGGCGGTGGTCAGGAACGTCCCGGTCGTCAGGAACAATCGACCGAGCCGCGACCATACGAGCGCGTAATCACCAAAGACGCGAAGTCAGACGAAGGCATCTTCACGATCCACACGATCAAGGACAAGGTCTACTACGAAATCCCGAAGAGCGAGCTCGGCAAGGAGTTTCTGTGGGTCAGCCAGATTGCCAAAACCACGCTCGGCGTTGGTTACGGCGGCCAGGCGGCCGGCAATCGCGTCGTGAAATGGGAGCGCAAGGGCAATCGCATTCTGCTGCGCAACATCGTCTACGATGTAATCGCCGATCCGAAATTGCCGGTGGCGCGCGCGGTCCAGGCCGCAAACAACGACACCATCATCATGGCCTTCAACATCGAGGCGATCGGTAAAGACGACTCGGCTGTGATCGACGCAACGCGACTCTTCACCACCGAAGTGACAGAGTTTAGCGCGCGTACGCGTTTGCGTGCTCGCGGTTTCGACGCCGCGCGATCGTTCATCGAAAAGACCAAATCGTTTCCAACGAATATCGAGGTCGAAGTTTCGCAAACTTACACGTCACCACCGGACATGAACCCGGGCGGCGGTGGTGGCCCACAACCACAACCCGCGCCAAATCCGTTTGCACAAGGCATGCGTGCGGGAACAAATGCGACTGTCGTCATGCATTACAGCATGGTCAAGCTTCCCGAGAAGCCGATGATGCCGCGCCTCTACGACCAGCGCGTGGGCTATTTCACTGTGCGCAAGACTGACTACGGCATCGACGAACACCGCGCGCCAGAACGCCGGTACATCACGCGCTGGCGCCTCGAGAAGAAAGATCCGGGTGCCGAGATTTCCGAGCCGATCAAGCCGATTGTTTACTACATCGATCCAGCCACACCGACGAAGTGGGTTCCATGGATCAAGAAGGGAATCGAGGATTGGCAGCCTGCCTTCGAAGCCGCCGGCTTCAAGAACGCGATCATCGCAAAGGAAGCACCGTCGAAGACTGAAGATCCGTACTGGGATCCGGAAGACGCGCGCTACTCGGTCATCCGTTACCTGCCGTCTACGATCGAAAACGCCTCCGGTCCGCATGTGAACGATCCGCGCACGGGGGAAATTCTCGAGTCAGACATTCAGTACTACCACAACGTGATGAACCTCTCACGCAACTGGTATTTCCTCCAGGTTGGTCCACTCGACCCGCGCGCGAAGAAGCTGCCGCTGCCCGACGATCTAATGGGCCGGCTGGTCGAGTACGTCATAGCGCACGAAGTCGGGCACACGCTCGGTTTTCAACACAATATGAAAGCGAGTGCGACGTATCCGGCGGAGAAGATGCGTGATGCGCAATGGCTCAAGACGATGGGCCACACGCCGACACTCATGGATTATTCGCGCTTTAATTACGTGGCCCAGCCCGAAGATAACGTTGCTGTCGAAGACCTGATTCCAAAGGTTGGTCCATACGACAAATGGGCGACGATGTGGGGTTACAAACCGATTCCAGGGGCAAACACTCCGGAGGACGAAAAGAAGACGCTGGATGAATGGGCGAGAGGACAGGATGCAAAACCATACCTGCGCTTCTCGACCGCAGCCGCACGTGGATCGGATCCGGGTGAGAACACGGAGGCTGTCGGTGATGAAGATGCCGTTGCGTCCACCACCCTTGGTCTTAAAAACCTGAAGCGCGTGGCCGACATGCTCCTGCCGGCGACAACCCATTCAGGTGAGCCTTACGACGATCTCGAAGAGCTTTATGGCCGCATGTTGGGCCAGTGGGCGCTCGAGTTGAATCACGTGACCGGAATCGTTGGCGGCTTCAACTCGCAACAGAAACACGGCGGGCAGGATGGCGTGCGGTTCGTTATCGTTCCGAAAGAACGACAGGCTGCAGCGGTACGTTTTCTGAACGAGAATGCGTTTGCGACACCGTCGTGGGCCGTCAAGCCTGAGATACTGCGACGTATCGAGCCGGCTGGTGCGCTTGCACGAGTGAACGTAGCGCAGGAGCGCATCCTGAATTCTTTGCTCAGCAACACGCGTTTTGAGCGCCTGGTCGAGCAGGAAGCGATTGATGGCATGGCTGCGTACAAGCCCGCGGATTTCATGTCGGACGTGCGCAAGGGGATCTGGAGCGAGCTCGCAGGTGGACCAGTTCGTATCGACGTCTATCGCCGAAATCTTCAGAACTCGTACGTCGAGTTGCTTTCAAACAAGCTAAATGGGCGACCAGCGGTAACTGACGACTATCGTGCGTTGATCAAAGCGGAGCTGCGCGATCTGAGTACTGCCATCGCTGCGGCAATGCCACGCGCCGGCGATCGCCAGACGCGCGCGCATCTTGCGGATGCTCGCGATCAGATTGCCAAGGCGCTCGATCCGAAGTTTGCCGCGCCCGCACCAACGACGCCGCAGAACCCGTTTGGATTTGACGACGAGTCTGATTTCAACGAGGACCTCGATTCTCGTGACTGCTGGCCGGATTATGCGATCCGGATCAGGCCACGAAAAGACTAAGACTACCCACAAAAAGGCACAAAATGCACAGAATTATTTTTGTGCATTTTGTGCCTTTTGTGGCTCTAACAAGTTTGTTGTGTGATCGGTGACGCTGATGGGTGGTGGCGAAACAACCTGATCGATCTGTTGGGGCTGCGCTTCTTCGGGCTTTGGGCGTATTAGGAGGCCGGCTATGATGTGGCCCACGCCTGTCGTGACTGGCAACAGGCCCAATAGCCAGATGATCTTCACTACCGGATCGATCTCAAACGGAATTTGTTCGATGATGTGCGGCGGAAGCTTCAGCACGAGCGCGGCTGAAAGATAGTAGAGGAAGACAGTCAATCCCACGCCTGAGAACATCGACACCACACCCTTCGAAATGTGATCCTCGCGTTTCTCCGCAGGTGTTTTCCGTTTTGGGAATTCGATCCAGGCCCGCTGCTTGCGTTCAGTTTCAGGCGAGATACGCGCGATCTCCTGGTTCATGCGATCGAGCGCACCCGAAACTTCGTCTGACACGTGATCGACCTTGAAGCTGCCGATCATCTCTTTGATCTTCGGCAACGGGCCGCGATCGCTTCTCGCGACCGCCTCACTCAGCGCCACGGCCTTCCCGATCACCTTCAGGTTCGCACCGCAAGTACGACAGTACTGCGTCGCTTGAGCTTCTGTGCCGCATTGAGGACAGTACATGTTTCCGAAACGTGTCCCGCGTTGATTTGGTTCCGTGTTATCCGTGTAATCTGTGGTTGAAGCTTACTCGTAACTCAGCGCCTCGACAGCGTCCTGCCTCGCCGCACGCAATGCCGGATACAACGCGCCAATGCTGCCGCCTAACAATCCAACTGCAAGCGCAATCAACACCCAGCGCGGCTCGATCTCGATCGTCAAACTCGTCGTCCGCATCACTGCGAATTTTGCCAGCATCGTCAGCAACACACCAACCACAACACCGAGCACACTGACGATGATCGCCTCCTGCTCGATCACCCACGCAATCGCAGTTTTCGACATACCTAGCGATTTCAGTATCCCGATCTGCCTCGTGCGCTCCGTGACGGTCGTGTACATCGCTAGCAGAATCACGAGCATGCTGATCGCAGCCGCCACACCCACCACCACTTTAATAAACACATTCAATGCCGGAACGCCGCTCGCATAAATCTCCGGAAGGTCGCGCGTAAAGATCAATTGATCGTCAGAAAAACGCTCCTGTATACGCGCGGCGACCTCATCCTGCTGCGCCGGATCAGCACAAGCAACAAGAATCGCTGACGCCTTATTGTCAGTACCCTCCTGGTCCTGCATCGTCTTCAGCGGAATCTTGATACGACCACCACCCGGCGGCTCGTAAACACCGACAATCTTGAATGGTCGTTCGAAAAGCTTCACAGTGTCGCCAACGTTCGCGTTGCGACTCCTCTTCCACTCAGGATCGATAATCGCTTCGTCGCCTGACTCCAGCTTTCGTCCTTCACGAATCGTGATGCGCGCAATGGTGGCGTACTGATCGTATTCCACTCCATCGATCAGCCGTTGCCCGAAACCCGAGTCACTCTTATCGAACGTTTGACCGATCGGCGTCGCCGCTCTAACACCGGGAATCGTTGCGATCTCAGCCGCGTGTGAAGCAGGCAGTGTGAATTGACCGCCACCTCCGAGACTGACCGTTCCCGAAGCGCGAATCATGATCTCCGCGCCGATGTTTGATTCACGCCGGCCGCGTTCGTGCAAAACGCCGTGAGCGAGTCCGACAGTGAAGACGATGAGCAGCACTCCGACACCCGTGCCGAGAATGCTGACGGCCGTGCGAGCAGGTCGATGGGCGATGTTTGAAAGTACGAGACTATCCATAAGACGTTGTAAACGCGGGCTGCGATCCAGGATGCGACGCCACGCATTGGGGAGCGTGCGCCAGGTAAGCACGAGGAGGCCGATAGACGTCCAGACAACGATCGCTGCTTTCCGCACGAGGGCGAGCGCGAGACCAGCGGCGGGCTCGAAGCCGAGTCCTTTCTGAAGTATGACTTCAGTGCCGCCTTCGTAGACTCCGATCGTTCCGGGGACAAATGCGAAAGCAAAGTTGATCACCTTCGTCAGCGACTCGATGATGTAAGCCTGCGCGACCTGCGGTTGAAAGCCCAGCATCTTCAAAGCCAGGTAGACTTCAAAAACACTCGCCGCATGGGCCAGCAGGTTGCACAGGATCATCAGGAAGAACGCGCCGGGATGGTGCTTGGAGAAATCGTAAACTTTCGACTCGAGGTGGTAGATGTGATGACGTTTCTTAAGTATGACTTTGGGACTGAGCCGCAGCTCTCCCAATCGATCGATGAGCCAGGTCAACAGCATCACGCGACGCTTAGCGGCGATGGCCGCGATCAGTATTCCGGACGCGGCGACGGCTGCGATTACCAGCAGGACCAGATAAACACCCGGAGGCAGCGGATATCGCAACAACATTACAACCGCGCCACTCAACACGAAGAAGACGACTGACAGGTTGTAGATCAGATTGTCTACGACGAGGGCGGGGACGCCGTAAGTCAGTGGCACACGTTTTCTGAGCAATGCGACCTTCGTCGCCTCGCCGAGCAATGGTCCAGTAAACGTGAGGAAGCTGATTGCTTCGCCGCCGAGTCGTGCCGCGAAAGCGTGGCGAAAGCTGATGCGGCGATGTTCGGCTGGCACCGCGGCGCGCATCGAGACCGTGCGCAGGACGTGACGCAGTCCACTTAGACCAAGGACCACGAAGAAACCGAAGCCGATACGCAGCAGCGCGTCGAAGAGTGGTTGCACTCCGACGCGATTGATTACGTAAATGAGCAGGCTGAGGCCGAGCAGGAACGCGAGTGTTTGAAGCCAGACGAGAGAGCGACGTGTATTGCTGGTAGTAGTTTCCGGCTCTTCGGGGAGTTCTTCTGTCGTACCGGCGGCCCAGTTGTCTGCGAAGTCTTCTCTCGAATCGATCAAGGCGCTGAACTCACTCGCTAACTCTTCTCTGCACAGAGAAATATATTATTCAGGCACTCCATTTGCTGTTGCCTTGCTTCTATCGATCACAGCAGGGAACAGCTCCTTCACAACGTGTCCGGGGAACTTTCTGAAGCCCTTCTCCCAGAGTTCTCGCACGGGGTTGTTATCATCGCGTAAATTGCCGGTTAACGCCAGCAGGGTCGGCACATAGCTGAGGCTGTCATACGGCGTCACGATGTCCAGGCCTTGCGGAATCGAGGTCTTCGATCCGCCGGCGATCATGAAAGTGGAATGCGTTGATACGCGAAAGAACGAGCCATGATTGCCGCCGGGATTAAAACCACGAACATCGAAATTCCAGTGATCCTGAGCCACGATCAACATGTCAGGCTCGACGAGCTCGCGTTTGCGTCGCGCATACTCTTTCATCAAACGCTCTTCCTGGCTCAAACCAGAATCCTCGGTGGAAAGACTTTCAATGTAGTGTCGCGCGAGCTCTTCATGCAGGCCAACGAGCCCGTTCGAGTAGTGCGTTTTGTGCAGCGCTGCAAGCCACTCGGAGTCGGTGTGCCATTCACTGAGCCACGCGGTGCGATCAGCTACCGGTATATCCAGATTCGGATCTTCGAAGATTTGCAGCGGTAGACCGGCTTGCCAACTGATCTCTTTGAACTGCAAGCGTCCATTCGCATCCTGCGTCAATCCGCTGATCGGTAGATACCGAAGACTAAGCTCGCCGTCTGCATTGCGACGAGAGAGCAACAGCGCCTGGCGGTTCGCGCCGGAATTGACCCAGATCACGTCTTCATCAAAGTCGCGCTCGTTGATTAGCGGAAGCACGAGCTCGCGCGAGATCCGCGTCGCGATCAGATCGACGGGACGGTTTGCGATGCCACGCTGCACGTTGTTTCTGACGGTAATGCCATGAAGCAGCGAGAAATAATCGACTCGTACGAAACTCTGTTCCATGTTCATCGAGCCGTCAGCGTTCAGAACGATGCCATTCGGACCAGGACCAGCAACGTAATTCTGAAGCTCGTAGATCGTGTTGCGATCGCCCATCGCCATCTTCGGAATCACGTGGGCGAGCTTTACTTTCGACGGCGAGAACGCCTCCGACGATAAAGCGAGAAGGTTTTGCAGGATCCGTGCATACTCCGCATATTCCTTTCGCTCATTCTGCCATTTATCGAGCTGCACGTAGATTCGTTTCGTGGCGTCGTCGAGCCCTGCGTCCTGCTGTTCCTTGGTAAATTTCTTCGGTTGCGCTTCCCAGAGCTTGCGCTGTTCGATGATCGCGCGGTCGAGAGCGCCCAACTCGACGTTCAGTTGCTTTAGATCCTTTTCCCAATCAGCACGTCGTCTTTCGATAACGCCGAAGAACTCGTGAATGGCGGCTTTGCGCGCTTGTTCGTTTAGTCCACCGCGCTGTAGTTGCTGCAAAAGAATGTGCAGCATGTTGAGATCGCTATCACGCAGATGCAGTGATGCGCGCTCATTGCCATCGAAGTCGAGCATCGCGGTCGGATAAGTAGTGCTCTCGCCTTTCAGATAATAGGTATCGGGTGTTGTCGTTGTAATAAGTGGCACAAACGGATTCACGCCTTTAATCGAGTAGTCGAGCATCAACCGGCGTTTGGTAATCACGTGATGTCCGCCACCCGCCTTGCTCCCGAGAAGCTTCACAAGGTTGTAGCCCTGGCTGTAGATCTTTGCGTCAGTATTCACGCCATGATCCGAAATTATAACCATCGCTGTTTGATCCGCGAGGGGGGTTTTTTGAATCGCGGTCCATACTTGTCCGATCACCGCGTCCATGCGTTTGACTGCGAAGAGATGCGACTGCTCGTCGTTGTTGTGGTGCGCGACGTGATCGACATCCTCCATCATCAGATCGAGGTATCCAATCTTCGGATCGTTCAGGTTTGTGATTACCTCCCGCACAAGTTGATCCGTGATCGCGCTACGCATCTCGAGACCCATGGTCCATTCGTCAAACAACTCTTTGGGCGACTTCATGAATTTAGTTTGCAAGCTGCCCTGGAGTGTCGAATAGCGCGGATGTCGCTGGAATATGGAATAAGTTATGTATCTTTCATTGTGAGGGTAAGCGTCAGACAACATCGGTAATTTCAACGAATCGAGCACTTCGACGGCGGGCATGTCAACGCGCGTGCCCCTGGCGCTGGCGAGGTAAAAAGGGATGAAGTTCAGGTAGTCGTATGAGTGCAGCGTGAAGCGATCAAATTCAACGTTGCCTTTGATCTGTAAGTGCTGTCCCGTTTCGAGCAGCGACCATGAAGGCGCCGAGAGACTCATGCCGCGCACGTAAAAGTTCGAGAGACGCGCGCCGCGCTGGTAGAAGATGTGGTCGATCCAGGGAAGAACGCTTTTGCCTGATTGCGGATCGCGCTGTTTTACGTAGCGATCGACGACGTTGTACGGGAGCCCGTCGCATTTGATTACGACCAGGCGTTTCGTTTGTGCGAGCGCTGGAAACGAGAAGAAAAGAAGGAATAAGACTACGAAGGCATAACTGTAGGGGCGGCCCTCTGTGGCCGCCCCAGGTTTCCCACATTGTGTTTCTACGCTGAGGCGGCCACGGCGGGCCGCCCCTACAATTGCGACATTCATAACTCAGGGCTGACCCACTATTGCCGGCGCACCGCCGACGGTTGCGGCAACCGGTTCGACTCTGGGACCGTTGCGCAGATACTCAATTGCCAGTTCTCTGAGAACTTTATCCACATCGGTGTTTTGCGAGATGCGCAACAACTCGCTCTTTGCTTTCGGGTTGTGAATGCGCGACAAACTATCGAGACACGCACGACGCGTCTCATCGTCTTTTGTGCGCGCAAAGATCTTCGCAGTAACTGCCGCCGCATTTGAGCCAGCTTCCGTACCGTGCTCGGCGATGAAACGCAACGAGCGTCTCACGTCGTCGAGGTTCCACGTGATATCGATTTCCGCTGTTGACTTTGCGATCTGCTGAAGGAACCGTGTGTGATACTGGAGACGACGCGCTATATCGAGTCGATTATCCATATCGTCTATGAGCTCTTCGCGGTGGACGTACTTGCCAAAGGTCAACACGTTCAGCACACGAAAAACGAGCTGTGCTTTGCCGCCGTGCTCCAGCGGCAACATTTCCGCGCGCCGGTCGCGTTCGATTCTATCAGCCAAACCGCTCGGATCTTTCGCGTAAGCGAGCAGCGCTTCGTATTGCTGGGTCGCAATCTTCGCCTCGGCGTTTAGGTCGTTCTCAAACGGATTGAGCGAGATCTTTTCGAGTTGACCGCTGAGCTCCGAGCGAAGCTCCGGCTCCATCGACGTATTCAGCGCGAGCAGGAGTTTCAACTGCGAATACGTGTGCAGTCGCGAAGGCTGGTTGATGTCCATGCCGCGACGGCCGGTGACAAAGTCGAACACAGTACGACCGAGGAAGAAGGGCAGGTTCCCAAACTTCGACAAGGACAGCATGTTTCGCGTGACGTCGTTCAGCACGCGACGCGACATCTCGCGCTTCTTCGGATTGTAGCTGTCGCGAAAGTCGACGAGCAGCATCGGGATCTTTGGATTATCGAGACCGTAAAGACCGAGTGGAATCATCTCCACAGGTTCGGCGCCGGGTGTTTGACTATCAACCGGATGATTCTCGGAGTCGAAGTATCGAGTTTCGACGTAGCCCTTCCAGTTCAGCAGTCGTTTATCGGTCCACGGATTGGCGATGTTTATAAAGCGCCCGCTGTAACGGGAACCTTGTTTGTTGATGAGATCGCGTTTGGAAACCCACAACAACGCGTGCGTCGCGCTGCCGTCGGGCATCGTGAGGGGTTCGAAGTAGAGTGACTCTGATTCTGCTTTTTGCCGCAACAACTCCCAGTTGTGCCCGCGTTCATCGCGTGCTTGTGTAGTTTTCTTGACGTAGTAACTTTGCAGATTCGATTCGTCGACAAGCCCGCCGAATGTCTTGTCACTCAGCATCAATCGCCCCTGGATCGACGCCATCTCAGCCGGCGTGAAAGCAGATTCACCTTTGACTGCCTGGTAAAGCGCGAGCACTGACAGCGCCCGAATGATGTGTGACCTGCGATAGTCGCTCGAGTTGCGGCGGTAAGAACTGGTCGATGCCTTGATCGGTGTGCCGTACGGATCGAGCAGGATGTTTTGCAGTGCAGTCCAAAATATCTTGTCCCACACTTCGCTCTCAGGCGAAGCGAGATCAAGTGCGGGTGGCGGAGTCTTCGTCAGCTTTTCCTTGTTGCCGACGCGTGCATAGAAAAATGGAATCGCTGCCGCGAGACGCTGCTTGGTTGTCGGGCGCGTGTACGTCAATGGCCAAACATAGCGCAGACGATTGTTCTCGGGAATATTGTCGCCGAGTGTGTCGCGCAGAATTGACACAAGTGGTACCCAATTGTCATTCTCAGCGGCCTCGAGGCCCGCGAGCTTCGCGTGGACAGTAATCAACTCCGCGCCGCCAGGTACTTCGACGCGCTCGAGTCGCAGTATCTGAGAAAGCGCCGTCGCCGGGTCATTTTCCTCAGTGTTGCGGAGATTAGGGCCCTGAGCCCTGCTGATTGTGGGGAGTAGCGGTGAGATAACGAGCAGAACAGCTAAGAAGAAGCTCGTCCTCAGGTGCCAGTGCCTACTGCTTTGGGTCGTCATCCGGGTCAGTACTCTAAAATTCTGGCAGATGGGGAGTTTGCATTGCACTTAAAAGCTAAAACTCTGAACTTATCCTCAATAAATCTTCAGGTCGATTTTCAAATTGCAATAGCCGTGCCCGCGTGGGCACGATAATTAAATATACATTAGGTTAACCCCGCATGGACCGAATTTGTGCTGTTGGTGTGACACGTTATGCATTGTAACAAGCCATTTTTAACTGCGATTGTAGGGACGACTTTAGCTGCGCGGGTGTTAACGGGAAACTGGCAAAAGTACCAGCATGATTCACTTTTTCTCAGGGTGGGCAGTTTGTCCGACGGTGTCGCCTTCTTTTGTTTCTTTAGCAGGTGCTTCCCAGCCGCTTCGCGCGAGCAGTGGAACTCCGAAGCGGATAGGAACTGCAAAATTCGAGGCCTGGTTTTCAGTGAAGACCGCAAAATTAACTCCAATCACGCGACCTGAAGGCCCAAAAAGCGGCGCGCCTGATCCACCTTCGGCAGTTCGTGCGTCGTAAACGATTCTGCGTACGTCGAGGTCGGTAATGCTGCCCTGCGTCGTGAGCGGTTGGATGCGTTTTGTCTCCGCGAGGTATGCAAGCTGGGCCATCGGGGTGCCGTAACGCTGCTGAATTCCTCTCGACTCAGCATCGTCGAGCAAGGCGAGAAGTCGATCCGGTCCGGAAGGATATCCCATCATCACGACTGTTTTTCCCACAGCGACTGCATCCGGCTCAGTCTCCAGTGGGAGGATCGGAATCGTTTCCGGAACTTCGGGAATGTCCAGGCTACACACCGCGAGGTCGTCTCGTTGTGCAGCGCCTTTGAACTTGAGTGGAATCGCCTGTGGAATGTTTGGAAAGTAAGCGATCAGTTTTCTGAGTCGCGGCTGCGCGTTGAGACCGCCGGTGATACTTTGCGCGCGATCGTCCGCGATCCATGGTTGCGCGATGTGGCGATTCGTGAGCACGTAGCCTTGCCCTACGTGAAATCCGCTGCCAACAAACTCATATTCCGCTATCGCAGCGTTGCCCTCAGGCGTCAACGCTTCCTGGCCACCGCTTTGAACAGCGCTGCCGCTGTCGCTCAATTGCGCCTCGGCATAACGCAGAGGCCGTCCTGTGCCAGCCTCCACGAAGTAGTAAGAACCCGCAATCAAACAAACACCGCTGCCGTACTCGGCGCGTAGTTTAACCGCGAGCGAAAGACTGTACTGAATCTGTTTGTTTGATTCGTCGATGTTGACGATCTGCTCGTTGGTCTTCAAGACCTGATCTCGCATTTGCCCGAGCTGCTGTCCCTGCTCCGCAATCAGCCGGCGGCTGCGCTGTAACTCCTTGTACATCGCGAACCCGAGATAGAGCATTCCACCGACAAGAGCTACGGCAATTGTGAGCGCTACCAACTTCGTGCTGGGCTTGATTTCGCGTACCAGCTCACGTGTGAACTCGCGCAGGAATACCTTCGCATCGTCGCGTCGTGCGGTCGCGGCCGATTCGATTGCCGCGGCCTCTATAAACGGCGCGACGTGAGTTTCGCGTGGCGCCGGACGGACGACCGCGGGAAGATCGCGAACGGGGAAGAAATGGAGCACGATGTCAGAGTCGCCAATGCGAAACTCGTCGCCGTCGCGGATTTCGTTTCCCTTGTTAACGAGCTCGCCGTTCTGCGTGAGCGACACGACAGGGTCAAAACCCGTCACCCGATAGGCCCCATTCGTCCGGCTCAATTCGAGCAATACGGCATTTGCGGCTGTTTTCGGCAGGCTGGAAGAGCGGAGCCGCAGATCACAAGTGTCGCAAGCACCAATGCGAATGTCGTCGTCGGAGAGGATTTCGGTGTGCCGGTCTTCGCCCGAGGAGATGTGAATAACGAGGCCGGTTGCCATAAAGAGTTACAAAACTAAAACGTCCGATCCAGGTCGAGTCTGGTGCTCGACGGATTCATTCTACAAGAAGCACAAAAAGTTCAAAAGTGCTAGCATGAGCGACGTGGAATTTATTGACGATCAAGATCGATTGGTTCAGCTCGCGCCGATAGCGTCGGCGGCAATTCAGTATCACGTGTTTGTGTGTACGGGGAAGTCGTGTTCGGCGAATGATAGTGCCGAGGTCAAGAGTGCGTTTGAGCGCGAGTTGAAAGCGCGCGGCTTGCAGTATGGGAAGGTGTCGAAGGGGTGTAGTCCGGATGGGACGGTGGTGCTGACTGAGTGTGGATCGGTTGGGTTTTGTGCAGTTGGCCCGGCGGTGATGGTTTATCCGGATGGCGTTTGGTACGCGCAAGTGCGGGCTGCGGACGTGCCGGAGATTGTCGAAGAGCACATTCTGAATGGGCGTCCGGTTCAGCGGTTGGCTTTGTTACGAGTACCGGCAAAATAACTGTAGGGGCGGCCCTCCGTGGCCGCCCCAGGTTGGCACATTGTGTTTACCGAATTGGGGCGGCCACAGAGGGCCGCCCCTACAACTGCTATTCAAGGTTTCCAACGCAAGATGGGCTTGCGCGCGGCGGCGGCCTCATCGAGTCGCCCAACACGCGTATCGTGCGGCGCGTTCAGGACCAGCTCTGGATTTTCCACAGCCTCAACCGCAATCGACTTCATCGCCGCAATAAACTGATCGAGCTCCTGCCGGCCCACGGATTCCGTCGGCTCGATAAGCATCGCGCCCTGCACGATCAACGGAAAGTAGATCGTCATCGGATGAAACCCGTAGTCGATCAAACGCTTCGCAATGTCGAGCGTGTGGACGCCCTTGCGCGTTTGCCTTTTGTCAGTGAACACCACCTCGTGCATCGGCGCACCCGCAAACGGCTTGTCGTAGTCCTCAATCAAACCCGCCGCCACATAACGCGCGTTGATCACCGCCGCTTCAGTCGCTTCACGCAGACCATCATTACCGTGAGTCAGCGTGTAAGAAAGTGCGCGCAGCATCATGCCGTAGTTGCCGAAGAACGCTTTCACGCGACCGATCGATTTCGGCTGATCGTAGTCGAGCCGGTACGTCGAGTCGGAAGCCTTCACGATTCGCGGCACTGGCAGGTACGCCTCGAGCTCTTTCGTACAGCAGCATGGACCAGAGCCTGGTCCACCTCCGCCATGCGGAGTTGAAAAAGTTTTGTGCAGGTTGAGGTGAATGACGTCAACGCCCATGTCGCCTGGACGTGCGACGCCGACGAGCGCGTTCATGTTTGCGCCGTCCATGTAAACGAGGCCGCCGGCCTCGTGAACGATGTCGCAGATCTGTTTGATGTTGCGCTCGAAGAGTCCGAGCGTGTTTGGGTTCGTCAACATCAGGCCCGCGACTTCGCCGTGCGCGCAGAGCTCGCGCAGGTGATCGAGATCCGTGAGACCTTCGGCTGTCGAGCGAATCGTTTTAACTGAGAAACCGGATAGATGAGCTGACGCCGGATTGGTTCCGTGCGCTGAATCGGGGACCAGCATCGTGCGTCGATGCGAGGCCGCGGCGCCATCGCGCGCATCAAGAAACGCGCGAATGATCATGATGCCAGTCATCTCACCATGCGCGCCTGCGGCTGGTTGCAGCGAGATGCCGGGCAGACCCGTGATCTCGGCAAGATGCTGTTGTAGCTCGTAGATAACTTGCAGCGCGCCTTGCGCGTCTTGTTCTTCCGTCAACGGGTGCAGGTTTGCGAAGCCGGGGATCCGCGCGACTTTTTCGTTGAGCCGCGAGTTGTACTTCATCGTGCACGAGCCGAGCGGGTACATGCCGAGGTCGATCGAGTAGTTCCAGGTGGACATGCGAACGAAGTGACGTATCACGTCGACCTCGCTGACTTCCGGCATGCCCTCGAGATCGTCGTCACGACGAAATTGGTTTGGGATGCTCAGCTCGACTTCATCGACGTCGAGGGCCGGCAGGCGATACCCGATGCGGCCTGTTTGCGATCGCTCGAAGATTAGCTGCTCGTTTGGACTTATATGACTGGTGACTTTAGTGATCGTCATAGAAAACGGTAGGACCTATATTGCTCGTAATCCCTCCACGAGTGCATCGATCTGCTCGCGGCTGTTTGTCTCGGTAACACAAACCAGGAAATCATTGGGCCGATCCGGCATAAACCGCGCCAGCGCGATCCCACCGTCGATCGCTTTCTCCTTGCCGAGACGCGCCAGCAAATCCACTGCTCGACCTGGCGCGCGTACGACGAATTCGTTGAAATATGGACCAGTGAAGGGAAGTGAGTAACCATCCAACTTTGCGATCGCGCGAGCTGCGTATGCAGCCTTCTGCGCGCACTGGAGCGCGGCCTCCTGCACGCCGCGGCGACCCATCGTCTCTAAATAGACAGTTGCGGCGAGGGCGATCAGACCTTCATTCGTACAGATATTCGACGTCGCTTTCTCACGTCGAATGTGTTGTTCGCGCGTGGCCAGCGTGAGCACGAAGCCACGACGGCCTTTTTTGTCGTAAGCCTCGCCGACAAGCCGTCCCGGAATTTGTCGTGCGTATTTTTCGCGTGTCGCAAATAAACCTACGTAAGGACCACCGAAAGATAACGGCACGCCAAACGATTGCCCTTCAGCCACAACGATGTCAGCCCCACACGCGCCCGGCGACTTTAGTAATCCGAGTGACATCGCCTCGGTAATCGCCACAATCAGCAACGCTCCCTTGGCATGCGCAGCATCGGCGAGTGCGGATAGGTCTTCGATGCAGCCAAAGAAATTCGGTGATTGGACCACGAGCGCTGCCGTTTCATCGTCGATAGCGGCGGCCAGCGCTTGCCACGACTGTCCAGTGTTTTCATCGAACGGCACCAGCTCGAGATGAATTCCGGCGTGCTGCACGTACGTTTGGATCACTTCGAGATACTGTGGGTGAGTCGCAGTCGAAGCAACGGCTTTCGATCGCTTTGTTACACGCTCGGCCATCAACACCGCTTCGGCGAGTGCGGTTGAGCCGTCGTACATCGAAGCGTTCGCCACTTCCATGCCCGTCAACTGGCACACGAGTGTTTGAAACTCGAAGATGACTTGCAGAGTGCCCTGTGAAATCTCCGGCTGGTACGGCGTGTAGGCAGTGAAAAATTCAGAGCGTGAAAGAATGTGATCGACGATCGTCGGGATGTAATGAGAGTAAGCGCCGCCGCCCATGAAACTGGTGCGACGAGCGCCGGTATTTCGCGCGCCCATCTGTTCGAATTGATCGAGCAGCTCGATTTCTGAGAGTGCCGCGGGCGTGTTGAGCGGTC
>DATHTI010000455.1:0-13814 GCA_035463335.1 Pyrinomonadaceae bacterium
GCTGGCGTGCGACATGACCGCGATACCGGTGGAGCAAAGGGCAGGGCATCTTGCGAAAAGCCGCGAGCTGTTCTCGCAAATACAGGAGGCGCGCGAGCTGTCGGATGGTTACGAGTTTCGTTTTGCTGGAGATGTGGTAATTCGAGAAGAGGTCGGTGGTCTCACAGGATTAACAGGATTTTCACGATGACTGAAAACATGTTGGATGTCTGGCGCGAGTCTGCGCAGCACTGGACCAAACACAGCGACACAATTCATAAGATGTTTGTCCCGCTGACACGTGCGTTGATCGAGCGCGCGGGAATTGATGAAGGACAGACCGTGCTCGAGATTGCTGGTGGTGCAGGCGAGCCGTCGCTCACGATCGCGGAGACGGTTGGACCAGAAGGATCTGTAACGTGTACTGACGCTGTGGCTGAGATGGTTGAAGCCGCGCGCGCCGGGGCACAGCGGCGAGGAATCACCAATATCCAGTTTCGCCAGTGTGTGCCTGATTCGTTGCCGTTTGCTGACGAGTCGTTTGATGTAGTGGTCAGCAGGCTCGGCGTGATGTTCTTTCCTGATCCGGTCGTAGCCGTGCGCGAGATGCTGCGCGTGCTCAAGCCCGGTGGCAGGCTTGCGTTTGCGGTGTGGGGAAAAAGCGAAGTCAACCCGTTTTGTTACCTCGTGACGCGCGTAATGGAGCAGCACGTTGAGTCGCCCCCTGCCGATCCCGATGCGCCGAATGCGTTTCGGTTCGCCGAGCCGGGCAAACTTGCAGACGTGATGACTGAGGCGGGTGCGATCAACGTCGAAGAAGGCGTTGTCGAGTTCGACATCGAAGCGCCGATCTCGGCGCGACAGTTTTGGACCATGCGCTCGCAAACATCCGACACGTTACGAGAGAAGCTGGTGAAGCTGTCTGCGACCGAGCAGGCACAGATCGCGGCTGAAATCGAGGAGGCAGTGAAGGAGTTCTTCCCGGCCGACCAGATGAAATTCCCCGCGCAACTCATTATCGTCACCGGCAACAAACCGTAACCACAAAAAGGGCTACAAAAAGGCACAAAAGGACAAAAGGCACAAAATGCGAGTTCAGAGTTCAAGCTTTAGCTTGTCAGGCGCGCAATCGGGCGCTGCAACCTAAAGGTTGAACTCTGAACTTCCTTTTTGGCACTTTTGTGCCTTTTTGTGGCCAAAGTTGAGGGATATAATGAGGGCTATCCTGTCCCATTTAAGGAGATCCTCATGAGCCCCCGACTACGAACCGTGTATTTGATCGGATTGGTGTTAACGTTAGCGATCATCGCACTTGCCTCAGCATTTGCTTCCAACAACACACAAGCACCCACCATTAGTTTTATTACAGCACCAAACGTGCTGCCGAGAGATCAACCGGTGTCGAATTATTCTCCGTTGGTTTCAATTCAATATAGTGGCTTGGAAGTTGGAAAATTCCACATTAGGGTTCATCTCTTAGAGACCTCGAACTTTAATTGTGGATGTACCCAGGGAACGACGCTTTGGTGCCCGGCGATTTTTGAGATCGATAATCAACAGGGCACTAATTCGTCAGGCTCAATCATTGACGCTCGTGTCACTGACATCCACAACTTTCAAAATTTTCAATGGAAGGCCGAAATCGTCAAAGAGACCGCGCCAAATGTGTTCGTGGTGCTAAGCGAAACAATTCGACCTGCAACCTCGACACCAACAGACCGCGCCCCAGTCCTGAACTCCATCGGGAAAAAGACAGTCAATGCCGGTCAAAGTCTCGACTTCACGATCTCAGCTTCAGATCCTCAAGGCGATCCCTTCACCTTCAGCGCCCAAAACCTGCCACCGGGTGCGACCCTGAACAGCAGTACCGGACAATTTCACTGGCAACCATCTACGCCCGGCACTTTCTCTAAAATCGCCTTCATCGTTACGCAAACCGGAAACACGCCACTCAGCGATGCGGAGCTAATCGATATTCAAGTGGATCCACCACAACCCGCAGGAACGCTCGCTTTCAGCACTGCTTCCAGCAGGACAGGCGAAGGTGGACCTGCGCTCTTGTTTGTCAGCCGCACAAATGGTAATGCGGGAACTGTCACGGTTGCATATTCGACCGCGAACGGGAATGCCACGCCAGGCTCTGACTATACAGCCGTAACAAATGCCGTTCTTACCTTCGCGAACGGGGAAGTCACGAAGAGTATTCGCCTGAACATCATCAACGATCCCGCTGTTGAAGATGATGAAAACTTTCAGGTGACACTCAGCTCGCCAACAGGCGGAGCAACATTAGGCTCACCATCTCAGACGAACGTCACGATCGTGGATGACGACACGCCCTCGTCGGCAGGGCAATGGAGCATTGTTAGTACATGGCCCACCGTCCCGATTCACATGCACCTGTTGCCGAGTGGCAAAGTGATGTTTTGGGACCGCGGTCCCGATCACGATCCGAGTTGGGACGTTACTCCGCGCCTGTGGGATCCGCTTAATCCGGGAGCGTTCACAACCTTGCCCCTGCCTGGCACGTGGGACATTTTTTGTAGTGGTCACACGATCATGGCTGACGGTCGCCTGTTTGTTGCCGGTGGACACATACATGATTTCGAGGGCGCGGAAACGGCCGGCATCTACGACTCACAAACCAACGGGTGGACCGCGCTGCCAAATATGAACGAAGGGCGCTGGTATCCGACGACTACGATCCTCCCGAATGGCGACGTCTTAGTTATTTCCGGAACGCGAAAGAAGTACGCTGATCTCAACCCCATTCCTCAGGTGTGGCAGGTTAATAGCGGATCGTGGCGCAATCTTTCCAGCGCAGAGATGGGCGCGTATCCAGGATGGCCGGATCTTTATCCCTTCAGCTTTGTGGCGCCGAATGGAAAAATTTTCATTGCAGGTCCACAGAAAACTGCACGCTATCTCGACACAACCGGCTCCGGCGCCTGGACCAACGTCGCCAACAGCAGTCTTTGCTATCGCGATTACGGTTCGTCTGTGATGTATAACGACGGCAAGGTCCTCATTGTCGGTGGTAATCCTCGCGACGATTGTGATCCTGCAAACATTCCCCTCCCAATTTTTCCCAGCTCGTCAGCCGAGGTCATTGACTTGAATGCTGCAACTCCCGCCTGGCGAACAGTCTCTCCAATGGCCATCGGAAGGAGACATCTCAACACAACCATACTGCCGGATGGGAAGGTGTTGATTACGGGAGGAAGCAGCGCACCGGGTCACGACGATCGAACGGGCGCTGTCTTCTTTGCTGAGCTGTGGGATCCGAGCACCGAGTCGTTTCTTCCACTGGCCAGTCACACGCGTTATCGCGGTTACCATTCGAACGCTCTTCTGCTTCCCGATGCGCGTGTGCTTGTAGCGGGAGGCGGACATCCCGATCCCGTGGGAGGCTTTGCTGAAAATAACGCCGAAATATATTCGCCGCCCTACCTATTCAAAGCTGCGCGCCCGAGTATCACAGGCGCGCCCACAATCGTCGCATACGGGCAAACTTTCTTCGTGCAAACACCCGAGGCTGCGAATATCACGAATGTAAACTGGATTCGCCTTGGATCAACAACACACGCATTCAATGAGAGCCAACGAATTAACCGGCTCACGTTTTCGCAAGGCAGTGGTGGGCTAAACGTGACGGCTCCGGCGAGTAACGCACTGTGTCCGCCGGGCCATTACATGTTGTTTGTTTTGAACAGTAATGGAGTTCCTTCAGTAGCGAGGATGATCCAAATTGCGGAGAACCCAGGAAAATCGATGCAGCTAATCCTGGAGGAAGCGCATGGAGGAACTAACCTCGGCGCCGCAGTCGACTCATCATCGTTATTGAGAGACCCGTTCCTGATTCTTAACAACTCAAACTTCCTGGCGCCCGCGTTTGATCGAAACACGCGGGTAACAATCTTTGTATCGAACCTCGAATTAGCTGCGGGTGAATCAGCGTCAACAGTCATGGTCCAACTTACCGACAGCAGCAACAGCACTCACACGATCAGTGCAGAAGATGTTCGTCGTGTGCCGGGTTTCGACTTCAGCCAGGTTGTCTTTCGATTGCCATCCAGTCTTCCCGCAGGCAATTGCACAATCAAACTGATCGCGCATGGACAAACAACTAATGAGGCCGTCATACGAATTCGAGTGCCGTGAGAGGTAAGTCTCCGCGACAAACTGTCATACAATAGCCGACATGCAGCGGCCGGTGTTGGACCAGAAATGGTCGGGTTATGTGGTAGCGGCGTTGAGTGTAGGTGCATTGACGCTGCTGCTGAAGACGGTCGGCGCGCATGTCAACGCGGCCACCGTCTCGCTCGCATTGTTGCTCAATGTGCTGTTCATCGCGACACGTTGGGGCAGCCTGCCGGCGCTCGCAGCATCGATCCTGGCGATGCTCTGTTTCAACTTCTTCTTCCTGCCTCCGTTCGGCACTTTCACCATCGCTGCAACTGACAACTGGATCGCGCTGCTTGCGTTTCTCCTTACTGCCGTGACTGCGGGACAACTCTCAGCCCGCGCCAAACGACGTGCCGAAGAAGCAGAAGCCGGAAGACGTGAGATCGAGCGTCTTTACGCAGAGCTGCGCGACGCGTTTGAGCGTGCGAGTCATGCCGAGGCTTTGCGGCAGAGTGAGAAGCTCAAATCAGCTCTGCTCGACGCCGTCACCCACGATCTGCGCACACCGCTGACGTCTATCAAAGCTTCGATCACAACGCTGCTCGACGAAGTCCGTGGCCGTGTTGATACCGAGCCCCCCGTCTCGCTCGACGCGGAGTCACGGGTCGAGATGATGGAAGTGATCGACGAAGAAAGCGATCGCTTGAGCCGGTTTATAAATGGGCTTATCGAGCTCGCCAGAATCGAGGCGGGCGAGCTGCAACTGCGGCGGCGCTGGGGCGCTGTTGAAGAAATCATTTCCACCGCGTTGGCCCGGGCCGAGCCGACCACGCGCAATCATCGCGTCGAGCTCGACATTGAGAAACAGTTGCCGGGCGTACGCGTCGATGAGCGTGCTGTCAGTGAAGTGGTATATACGCTCATCGACAATGCCGCGAAGTATTCGCCGAAAGGATCGACGATTCGCATGACCGCACGTCGCTCCGGCGATGAGCTTATCGAGATGAGCGTTGCAGACGACGGACCAGGCATTCCGGTTAACTTGCGCGAGCGAGTTTTTGATAAGTTTTTTCGCGCGACGCGTGACGTTCGCAGTCGCCAACCCACGGGTACTGGTATGGGCCTCGCGATTGCGAAAGGTATCGTAGAAGCGCACGACGGAAAAATCTGGATCGAGCCGGGTCGTGAAGGGAAGGGCACGTGCGTGTTGTTCACACTGCCGATTGGTGACGACGATGCAATGGAGGAACAGCGTTACACCACTGCGACAGTTGAAGCGAAATGACTGACCAGCCACGCATTCTCGTAGTTGACGACGAGCCGCAGCTCACGCGCGTGTTGCGTACGGGATTGAAGTCACGTGGTTACGACGTGCGCGCGGCTGCCGATGGACTCGCGGGCTTTGAGGCTTTCAACGATTGGCACCCTGACCTGGTGATAACGGATTTGGCGATGCCGAATGTCGACGGACTCGAGTTGACCCGGCGTTTGCGGGCGATTTCGCAAGTGCCGATCATTGTGTTGTCGGCCAAAGGTGAAGAGAAGACGAAGGTCGAGGCGCTCGATCTCGGCGCTGACGACTATGTAACGAAGCCGTTCGGAATCGATGAGTTGCTGGCGCGTGTCAGGGCCTCGCTGCGTCGCGCTAAAACTCCTGCCACAAATGAGGCCACGCCAACGGCGCTCGACTCGGGCGATTTCCATGTTGATCTCGAGACGCGTGAGATCACGGTGCGCGGGAAGTCGATTCATCTCACGCCGAAAGAGTTTGATCTGCTGGTGTACTTCATCAAGCATTCTGGAAAAGTGTTGACGCATCGTACGCTGCTGGCTGCGCTTTGGGGCGGCAACTACGTCGAACAGAATGAATACCTGCGAGTGTTTGTCGGTAATTTGCGCAAGAAGATTGAGCCCGACGCCGCAAGTCCCCGCTACATCCTCACCGAGCCGTGGATAGGCTACCGCTTCGATCCCGGCCAAAACTGAGCCACGGATTCACGGATCAAAGCCACGGATCTTTACGATCTTTTTATAAACCCTTTACGCCTTCTTTACGCGCGTGAGCGTAAGTTTTATTCATGAGCGAAGAAAGGCTGAAGCGCGATGTTGTTGCCTGGGACGTGCTGGCAGCAGCGGTGTGTTTTATTGTGGCGGTCCTCTCTCTTGCAATTGGATTTGTACTGACAACCCGATGGTTGTTAGACGACCAGCTTCATCCGTTGCTACATGGCATGGGTCTGGTCCTTCTTGTCATTGGCATTCCCGTGATGATTCTCGGTGGCCATTTCATGGATTTGGGAGAGAGGAAACACAAGCATGGCAACCGCCGTGAAGCGGCTGTTAGTCGGTAGGGCATTAAAGACTGAGCAGGCATCGCACGAACGTCTCACGAAGAGGACCGCTCTCGCAGTTTTCTCCTCTGACGCGCTTTCATCAACAGCCTACGCCACTGAAGAAATCCTGCTCGTGCTTGCGGTCGCTGCTGCTGCAACCAGCGCTGGATCATTTAGCTATGTGGTTCCGCTGTCGGTCGGGATCGCAGTGTTGCTGGCGATCGTCGCAACCAGTTATCGACAAACGATCCATGCGTATCCGTCGGGCGGTGGCGCCTACATCGTCGCAAAAGAAAATCTCGGCACCACGCCTGGATTGATCGCAGGAGCGTCACTGCTCGTCGATTACGTGTTGACGGTTTCTGTTTCAATCGCGGCCGGTGTTGCTGCGATTACGTCCGCAGTGCAGGGCACGCGTTACGCGTGGCTCAACGAGCACAAAGTCATCCTCTGTCTCGCCTTCATTGCTTTCATCGCGGTTGCGAATTTGCGTGGCGTGCGCGAGTCTGGCGCACTCTTCGCCACGCCCACGTACGTCTTTGTCGTCAGCTTTCTGTTCATGATCGCTTTCGGCTTGTTTCATTACTTCACTTATGGTGTGGCCGCTGCGGTTCCGTCGCAGGAAGAATTGAAAACTGCCGAAGGTTATCAATTGCAGCCGCTGACGTTGTTTCTGTTGCTCGGTGCGTTTTCAAACGGTTGCGCGGCGTTGACTGGTATTGAAGCGATCTCGAATGGTGTGCAGGCGTTTAAGAAGCCCGAAGCGCGGAATGCCGCTACGACGTTGATCTGGATGACCTTACTCCTGACGACGATGTTCCTCGGCACGAGCGTGATGGCCTACTTGTATCACGTGCATCCGAAGCAGAGTGAGACCGTGATCTCGCAGTTTGCGCGCATCATGTTCACTGGATCACTGGGCTGGTTTTATTACGTCGTGCAGGTGGCGACGGCGGCGATCCTCGTGCTTGCGGCCAATACGGCGTTTGCAGATTTTCCACGTCTCTCGAGCCTGCTCGCACGCGATCGTTTTCTGCCACGACAGCTTGCGAATCGTGGCGATCGTTTAGTGTTCTCGAATGGGATTGTGATCCTCGCGATCTTCTCGGGCATGCTGGTGATTGCGTTTGGTGGCGACACTTCGCGACTGATCCCTTTGTACGCTGTTGGTGTATTTCTGTCGTTCACGTTGTCGCAATCAGGGATGGTCGTGCACTGGTTGCGCGAACGATTGACGGCGAGTGCAAACTGGAAAAAGTCGCTCGCTATCAATGCAGTTGGCGGACTCGCGACGTTCATCGTGCTCTGTGTTTTCATCGCGACGAAGTTTATTCACGGCGCGTGGATTGTAGTTGTTGTGATCCCGCTGCTGGTGCTGCTGTTTAAAGCGATTCACAAGCATTACGTGATGGTTGCAAAGCAACTCTCGACTGAAGGACTCGAGCAGATAAGACCGATTAAACACACCGTCATTGTTCCCATTTCCGGAATTCATCGCGGCGTCGTGAACGCGTTGCAATATGCGCGCTCGATTGCGTCTGACAAAGTGCAGGCCGTCTATGTGGATATTGAAGAGGAGGCGACCGCGAGTTTGAAAGACAAGTGGGAACGCTGGGGCGCGGGTGTGCAACTCGTCGTACTACCTTCGCCTTATCGCGAGCTCACGCGCCCGTTGTTGCGACACATTCACCGTCTAGCGAAAGCAAACTCTGATGACATCATCACCGTCGTCCTGCCCGAATTCATCCCCGCGCGCTGGTGGCAACACTTCCTCCACAACCAGAGCTCGCTTCTCCTCAAAGGCTCGCTGCTCTTCAAAAAGGGCGTGATCGTTACGAGCGTCCCCTATCATCTCGAACATTAATCAGCCACAAAAAGGCACAAGAAGCACAAAAGAAGTCTTCTGTGCCTTTTGTGCCGTTTTGCGGCAATGAGATGATGTAGTCGCTATGGACGATCTTTTGGCGGCGCGATTGCAGATGGCGATGTCGCTCGCGTTTCACATTATCTTTGCGGCGATCGGGATTGCGATGCCGCTTTTGATGATCATTGCTGAGTGGAAGTGGCTGCGCAGCAGGGATGAGATCTATCTTACGCTCGCGAAGCGTTGGGCCAAGGGAACGGCGATCCTCTTTGCTGTCGGAGCGGTGTCGGGAACGGTGCTTTCGTTTGAGCTCGGGTTGTTGTGGCCGGGGTTTATGGGTTACGCCGGAGCGATCATCGGCATGCCGTTCTCGCTCGAAGGATTCGCGTTCTTCACCGAGGCGATATTCCTTGGCATTTATCTCTACGGCTGGACGCGCGTTCCGCCGCGCGCTCACTTGTTTGCGGGGGCGATGGTGGCTCTGAGTGGCGCACTCTCCGGCATCTTCGTCGTCATCGCAAATGCCTGGATGAACGCGCCGACGGGCTTTCGACTCGTCGACGGCAAGCTCGTCGACATCGATCCGATCGCAGCGATGATGAACCCGGCGGCGTTTCCGCAAACGCTTCACATGACACTCGCTGCGTATGCTGCAACCGGGTTCGCCGTCGCCGGCATTCACGCTTTCATGCTCATGCGCGACCGCACGAATCGTTTTCACCAGGCGGCGTTGAAAATCGCGCTCGTGGTCGGCGGCGTGAGCGCGATCCTGCAACCATTGAGCGGAGACTTGATCGCGAAGACAGTCGCCAAAACTCAACCAGTAAAACTCGCCGCGTTTGAAGGACACTTTCAAACAGAGCAGGGCGCGCCATTTCGTATCGGTGGCATTCCTGACGAAGAGGCAGGAGTAACGCGTTACGCGATCGAGCTTCCATACGTGTTGAGCATACTCGCTTATGGCGATCCCAACGCGGTCGTGAAAGGCCTCAACGACTTTCCTGCGGATGTGCGACCGCCGGTCGCGATTGTTCACATCGCGTTTCAGATCATGGTCGCGTGCGGTGTGGCAATGATGCTGGTTGCGCTTTGGGCCGCGTGGCGATATGTGCGCGGCAGGCGCAACCAGAAGTGGTTAGACTCGAAATGGTTTCTGCGACTGCTCGTTGCCGCCTCGCCACTCGGCTTCATCGCTATCGAAACTGGTTGGACCGTCACTGAAGTTGGACGACAGCCGTGGATCATTTACGGAGTGATGCGCACGAGCGAAGCCGTCACGCCGATGCCCGGACTTGTCGTGCCCTTCATCACGTTCACAGTGCTCTACATCTTTCTTGCTGTAATCACAGTCTGGCTGTTGCTGCGACAAGTAGCGGCGAGCCCGCGTGCTCCCGAGCCGGTCGCGAAGGAGGCACAAGTTGCCGCTTGAGACGATTATCGCGGGCGTGATGATCGCTTCACTCGTCTTGTATGCGCTTCTCGGCGGGGCGGATTACGGTGGCGGCGTCTGGGATCTGTTTGCTTTTGGACGGCGTGCACGCGAGCAACGTGCCTTGATTGCGGAAGCGATCAGTCCGGTGTGGGAAGCGAATCACGTTTGGCTGATACTCCTGGTCGTCATTCTCTTCACGGCGTTTCCACCGGCATTTGCTGCGATTGCGACGGCGCTTCACATTCCGCTCACGTTGTTGCTGATCGGAATCGTTTTGCGTGGCACTGCGTTTACGTTTCGCACGTACGACGTTCAGCGCGACGACGTGCAGCGGCGTTGGAGTCTGGTATTCTCGATCGCGAGTATCATCACGCCAGTTCTTTTGGGAACGATCCTGGGCGCGATTGCTTCCGGTACCATTCGTGTTGAAAACGGTGCGGTGACGAGCGGGTTCGTCAGTTCATGGTTAGCTCCGTTTCCCCTCGCAGTGGGTTTTTTCGCGCTCGCGTTGTTCGCGTTTCTGGCGGCAGTTTATCTGACGCTAGAGACGCGCGAGCGTGACTTGCAGGAAGACTTCCGGCGCCGCGCGCTTGTTTCGGGGTTGATCGTGGGTTTACTTGCGCTCACTGTATTCGTGCTCGCGCGCGAAGGGGCGCCAACTGTGCGTGCGGGCATCAGCCGAACGTGGTGGGCGTTGATACTTCATATCTGCACGGGCTTATTCGCCACGAGTGCTTTTTACGCGCTATGGACCAGGCGCTACAGGCTCGCGCGAGTTTGTGCAGCAGCGCAGGTGACAATGATCCTGCTCGGCTGGGCATTCGCCCAATACCCGCACATCGTCGAACCAAACATCACGATCTTTTCAGCCGCCGCCCCGCGAGTGACGTTGCAACTACTACTCGGCGCGCTGGCTGCGGGCGTGATTTTGTTGTTTCCGTCGTATTACTATTTGTTTCGGATTTTTAAGAGTAGACCCGTGTAATCCGCGGTAAGAACATATTCAGTCCACATGCCCGACACTCTTTCGCACTTTCCCAAAGAACAACTCGCGCGTTACCGGGCCGTTTCCAATTCCCTCGCGGCGGTTGCGTTGGGTATCGGCGGCGCGGCGTTGCTCGGCTGGATTCTTGATAACGAGTTCCTAAAGAAAATTCATCCAGCACTGGTAAACATGAAGGCAAACACTGCGATTTGCCTCATGCTCGTCGCTGTTTCCTGCTTTTTGCTCAACGACCAATCACAGTCTCCAGCCAAACGTGCCATTCGCCAGGTATTTGCCGCGATCGTGTCTTTCGTTGGCTTAGTCACTCTGAGCGAACATATTTTCGGATGGAATACTGGCTTGGACCAGTTGTTATTCCATGAGTCACAGGAAGAAGCCGGGCTGTCGTTTCCCGGTCGTATGGGTGTGGCCGCGTCGCTCAACTTTTTCTTTCTTGGTATCGCACTCTCATTTTTGGATGTGAAGACAAAACGATGGTTTCGTGTGTCGAACATCGCTGTGATTCTCGTTGTAACCGTCACGTTACTCGTATTCCTTTATTACTTCTACGGCATCGAGCGCGTTGCGCCAATCGCCTACTATTTTACGATCGCGCTACACACGGTGGTTGCGTTTGTATGCTTGTGCGCATCGATTCTGCTGGCGCGACCCGAGCGCGGCATGGTCGCCACGCTATTGGGAAATAGCCCCGGCTCGATTGTCGCGCGACGCATGCTGCCGGCGTTTCTAGTGGTTGTTTTGCTTGGCTGGATCAGGAGTCTTACTCGCGATTCAGAATGGATCAGCCCCAACTTCAGCACGGCAGCATTTGTTGTGGCAGTGCTTTTACTGCTTGCGGTCTTGATATGGTTGACCGCGTTGTCGCTCAATCGTACCGATCGGGAACGACGCGTCGCAGAACTGGCGCTGCGCGACAGCGAGGCGCGTCTGACTGCTCTGTTGGAACAACTTCCCGTCGGCATCGGACTCACCGATCGCGAAGGACACTTCCTGATCCGTAATTCACTACTGAACAACTTCGTCGGCGATCGACTCTCGTCACTCGATCCCGTCTTTGCTGCGCGTTGGCGTGCGTGGGACGAGGAAGGCCGGCAACTCCATCCGTCTGAATGGCCGAGTGCTCGCGCAATGCGCGGTGAATCAGTCAGTCCGGGTTGCGAAATGCTGTACACCGGCGCCGATGGGAAACAGATCTGGACGCGTGTGCTCAGTGTTCCATTTCGTGATGAGGCTGATGAATTGAGCGGCGTCATTGTCGTCGTGCAGGACATCGACGAACAGCGACGCGCAGAGAACCGTCTTGAGGTGCTCGTGCGTGTTAGCGAGCTGATACGAACGATTCACGATCCGTACGAGCTGTCTTACGCTGTCGCGGAAATCGTCGGCAGTCATTTGAAGGTCCGGCGGTGTTTGTTCAATGAGACTGATATCGACCGCGATCTCGAGATTGTTCATCGCGATTACACTGATGGTGCGCAGTCTGTTGCCGGCGAGCATCGCATCTCCGAGTACAGCAGCATCACGACGCAGGAAATGCAACGCGGCCACACTGTCGTCAACCACGATTCGAAAACTGATCCGCGCACGGCGGCTGACTACGATCGCATTTACGGACCGAATGGCGAGCGTGCTTACGTGGCTGTGCCGTTGATGCGTGAGGGTAGATGGGTGGCTTCGCTGTGGGCGAGTGTTGACCAGCCGCGTCAATGGACGAAAGAAGAAATATCGCTGCTGCAAACCGTCGCTGAGCGGACGTGGACGGCGATCGAGAAGTTGCGTGCGGAAGCGGAGCGCGAGCGTTTGCTGACGAGCGTGCAGGAAGCGCGCGACGCGGCGGAGAAAGCCAACCAGCTCAAGGATGAGTTTCTGGCGACACTCTCGCACGAGCTGCGCAATCCTCTGAACGTGATTCTTGGTTACTCTGAGCTGTTGTTGCGTATGCGCGAGATCGAGCAGTCGCCGCGTTTGGTCCAGATGGGTGAAGCTCTCAGACGAAACGCACAATCGCAGTCACAGTTGATCAACGACTTGCTCGACCTCTCGCGATTGCAGCGCGGCAAGATCTCTTTGAACCAGGAGACGGTTTCGCTCCCGGCGATCATCGATAATGCAGTTGAGACTGTTCGTGCTGACGCAGCGGCGAAAGGAATCGAGATACGGGTGAACGTGGGCGATCAGCTTTTGCTCGTCGAAGGCGATCGCCTGCGGTTACAGCAGATCGCGTGGAACCTGCTGAACAATGCGGTGAAGTTTACGCCCGCGGGGGGCAGTATCGAGATCGCGCTGAGTAATGAAAACGATAGTGCAGTGTTTGTGGTGACCGACACCGGGCAGGGAATCGATGCGAATTTTCTGCCGCACGTGTTCGAGATGTTTCGCCAGGCTGATGGCAGTAATCGACGTCGTCATGGCGGTCTTGGTATCGGTCTCGCCCTCGTGCATCAGCTCGTGCAGCTTCATCGTGGAACGATCAGCGCTGCATCTGATGGTCCAAACAAGGGAGCGCGCTTCACGGTGCGTCTGCCGCTGCTGCGTGAGACAGCGAGGCTGGGGACGCCGGTCGCGGCTTCGTCCGGCGCTGTTGAGCTGAACGTGTTTGCGCAAACGAATTTCCTCATCGTGGACGATTCTGAAGACACGATCGCGATGCTCGAGGAGTTGTTGAAAGTTGCGGGCGCGAATGTGATGACCGCGACGAACGGCGCTGACGCGTTGCGCATCGCGGCTGAGAATGAATTCGACGTGATTCTTTCTGATATCTCGATGCCGGAGATGGATGGGTTTGAGTTCCTGCAACGACTGCGGAAGATCGACGGGCGTCAAACTGTTCCGGTCGTTGCCATCACCGGCTTCGGCCGCAGTAACGACATCGCCCGCGCCCGCGCCGCCGGCTTCTACTCACATCTAACAAAACCCCTGACCCTCCAGGTCCTGACGGACGTGCTGCAACAGATTGCTAAAGAGCGGGACGGCATAGGGACCACGAGCACCGATGTCGATTACGACATCAGCGCTGGGCCAATTTTTAGGTTCTAGAGGTGATTGTAGGGGCGGCCCTCCGTGGCCGCCCCAGCG
>DATHTI010000456.1:0-3010 GCA_035463335.1 Pyrinomonadaceae bacterium
AGGCGAGATCCATCCTGGAATGGACGCGATCAGGTGCAACTGTACGGTGGCCCTTCGCCGGCCCCCGTTGCCCAAACAAAAAGAATGGGCGGCCACCGGAGGGCCGCCCCTACAGTTGCTCCTGATCAGAGCCTGATACCCCACTCGCGCGTCCTTTGCTATAATCCTCTCACCCCTGCTACCCCCTTTAGAACTCTCCTTCGAAGACGCACGCGATTTTTGTGGAGTATGCCGAAAAAACGTCCCGCGACCGGGCCTGCTACAGGCAAGGTAAAGCTAAAGGAAAATCAACTAACTAATCTTCAGAGCCCGGAGCTGGCGCCATACTGGCTCTCCGCCCTAATCGAATCTGCCGACGACGCGATCATCAGCAAAACGCTCGAGGGCATCATCACTAGCTGGAACGCCGGAGCGCAGCGGATTTTCGGATACACCGCTGACGAAGTAATCGGCAAGTCAATCACGATTCTCATTCCCAAAGAACATCAAGACGAAGAGCCTGCCATCCTGGCACGACTCAGGGCCGGAGAACGAATCGAGCACTACGAAACCGTGCGCGTGCGAAAAGATGGAAGGTTCATCGATATCTCGCTGACAGTCTCACCTATCAAAGGTCCACACGGACAAATCATCGGTGCTTCGAAGATCGCACGTGACATCACCGAACAAAGACAAGCGCGGCGAGAGCTCGACGAAGCGTCAGAACGCTTGAAACTGGCTCTTGAAGCCGCCCGCCTGGGAGATTGGTCGTGGGATGCACGAACAGACGTCGTAGCCCTCTCGGAAATGGCGGCACAAATCTTCAATATATTTCCCGGGACATTAATAACCTGGACCAAACTGCGCGAATTACTCCACGAAGAGGATCGCGACCAGGCGAAGCTCGCCGTCGAGAGAGCTCTCGCGGAACGCAGTGATTACGACATTGAATATCGAGTTACGGGTTCCAACCATTCTGACGTGTGGGTCTCGGCAAAGGGTCGTGGCGTCTATGCGAAAGATGGCTCAGTCGTCGGCATGCTTGGCTTCGTGCAGGATGTTTCGCTCCGCAAGTCTAATGAAGAAACACTGCGCGAGCAGGCGGAAGCGCTGCGCACTCTCAACGAGATTGGCAAAACAATCTCCGCCGAGCTCGATCTACATAACACAGTGCAAGCCGTTACAGACGCCGCTACTGAATTGACGGGCGCACGCTTCGGCTCGTTCTTCTATAACGTTTTAAACGAGGAAGGCGCGTCGTACATGCTCTACACGCTCGCAGGCGTGCCGCGTGAAACGTTTCAGCACTTTCCGATGCCGCGCGCGACCGATCTATTTGGCCCAACTTTTCGCGGCGAGGGAGTCGTGCGCATTGACAACGTAAAACTCGATCCGCGTTACGGAAAGAATTCGCCGTATTACGGCATGCCGGACGGCCACCTGCCCGTAACGAGTTATCTCGCAGTTCCGGTGGTCTCACGCTCCGGCGAAGTGCTCGGCGGTCTCTTCTTCGGCCATCCGGAACCGGCGATGTTTACTGAGCGTGACGAGATCATCGTTTCGGGGCTCGCTTCACAGGCGGCCGTGGCAATGGATAACGCCCGCCTCTATGAAGCCGCCCAGAAAGCCCGTGCTGAAGCTGAACAGGCAGCGGCCGAAAACGAACGATTGTACAAACAGGCCGAAGAATCGAGCCGGCTAAAGGAAGAATTTCTCGCGACCATCTCACACGAGCTAAGAACTCCGTTGAGTGCGATCCTCGGTTGGACCAGGATGCTGCGATTGGGCCAGCTCTCGCCCGAGAACTCAAACAAGGCACTCGACACGATCGAGCGTAATGCACGCGCGCAAGCGCAACTCGTCGACGACCTGCTCGACGTTTCACGAATCATTACGGGTAAGTTACGCATGGACGTGCGTCCAGCCGATCCGAATTCATTCATCGACGCCGCTGTGGAATCAGTACGACCGGCGGCGGAAGCCAAAGGTGTGCGCGTTCAGAAGGTGGTCGACACTGGGCCGGTGTCCATTCCGGGCGATCCTGTGCGACTACAACAGGTGGTCTGGAATTTACTTTCGAATGCGATCAAGTTCACGCCGCGTGGCGGTCGTGTGCAGATTCGCTCGGAGCGAGTGAATTCACATCTCGAGATCGTCGTGAGCGACACGGGCCAGGGGATTCCGGCGGAGTTTCTGCCGCACGTTTTTGATCGTTTCCGTCAGGCGGATCAGAAGACCAGTCGCCAGCATGGCGGCATGGGATTGGGTCTGGCGATCGTGCGTCACCTCGTGGAGATGCACGGCGGCACCGTGCGCGCGGACAGTGACGGTGAGGGAAAGGGCGCCACGTTCACGGTGCAGTTGCCGATCACCCCACTTTACCAGGTCGATGCGTCTGGCGGGCGCGTACATCCAGGCGCGCGAGATCTTCTGCCTCCTCCTGATTCTACCGATCGACTGGATGGTCTAAGAATTCTTGCCGTCGATGATGAGCCAGACACTCGCGAGCTACTGAGGCAGGGACTCGAGTTCCTGGGCGCAACAGTTAAAGTGGTGGGCACGGCGGCGGAGGCTATCGACTCGCTAGGGGTATCGGTTCCCGATATTTTGATCAGCGACATCGGCATGCCGGGAACAGACGGCTACGATTTGATCAAGCAGGTCCGTGCTCTTCCTCCAAATAGAGGCGGCAAAGTACCGGCGATTGCTCTAACTGCCTACACACGTGTCGAAGATCGTTTGCACGCGCTTCGGGCCGGCTACGACATGCACGTGCCAAAGCCGGTTGAGCTTGCCGAGCTCGTCGCCGTCGCAGCCAGCGTCTCCCGCCGCCATAATTAACTGTAAGGGAAGCCCTCTGTGGCCGCCCCAGCGTGATTGGCGAACTGGGGCGGCCACGGAGGGCCGCCCCTACAGTTACACCCGAAGGGTCAGATTAATCTCAACGGGTTTTTCATGACGATACCGAACTCGTCGCGTAAAAGACGGTCGTACTCTTCGCGGCTCGATAAAGTCTGTTCGTCGCGCAGAC
>DATHTI010000457.1:0-1542 GCA_035463335.1 Pyrinomonadaceae bacterium
GTTTGTCGATGCCCATTCCGAACGCGTTCGTGGCGACGATCATTTGTGTGCGGCCGCTCATGAAATCATCCTGCGCGCGGACGCGCATGGCGTCGCTCATGCCCGCGTGGTATTCCGACACTCCGAGATTAAGCGCTTTCAGCTTGGCTCCGACCTGTTCCACTGCTTTTCGCGTCGAGGCATAGATTATTCCGGAGCCGGGAGTTTGCTTCGCGAGGTTACGAATGCTCGCAATCTTCTCGCGCTCGCGCACGGTGTGGACCACTTCGATCGAGAGATTCGGCCGGTCGAAACCGCTGACGAAGGTTTGCGGGCGATTGAGACCGAGCTGCTGAATGATGTCGGAACGAACGTACGGCGTGGCGGTAGCGGTGAGCGCGAGCGTTTGAACTTTATTCAACGACTTGATGACGTTGCGCAGCCGCAGGTAGTCGGGACGAAAGTCGTGACCCCAGGTCGAGATGCAGTGCGCTTCGTCGACTGCGAAGAGCGAGATGGGGATTTGCTGGAGTGCCGCGTTGAACCGGCTGCTGCGAAAGCGCTCGGGGGCGATGTAAACGAGTTTATGCTCGCGGCGCCTGAGTGCGTCGATGCGTGCGAGTTGCTCAGATTCCGAGATCGAGCTGTTGATGAAGGTCGCGGGCAGTCCACGAGCATGCAATGCGTCGACCTGATCTTTCATGAGGGCGATCAGTGGAGACACGACGAGTGTGACTCCGTCGAGAATCATGGCCGGCAGTTGATAGCACAGAGACTTGCCGCTGCCGGTCGGCATCACGACGACCGCGTCCTTGCCTTCGAGGATCGAGCCGATCACTTCGCGTTGGCCTTCGCGAAAGTCTTCGAAGCCGAAGTGCTGGCGGAGCGAAGCGACTGCATCCGTGAGCGAGTGCATGTGTGCGAGTCTATAACACGGATTTGACGGATCCGTGAAAACTGATTTTACGGATCTGAGCAAATCCGTGGCAAAAAATTTGTGTTTCTCGGATTGGGCGGGCCGAGAGCGAAGTCTGCAACGTTGCTGCGCGTGTCAGTACAACCAGCGGCCGCGCGCAGGATCGCGTTGGTGTTGCTGGCCGCGGGAGCGGGCGCTGAGCCGCGGAAGCAATTGGCCGTGTTGCCGTAGCCGACGAGATCGACGATGTTCGGATCGTTCGGACATGTCCCGGTTAGTGCAGTTGAGGTTTTGATTAGCGCAACCTTTCCGGAGCCCGCAGCCATTGCAATTGCGCCCGTAGCGTTGGGCGCAGGTAATAAAGCGCCATTACTGCCGCCCGAGCTTTCCTGAATCAGGTAGTACTGTCCGGGATTTAGAGTGACTGAAGTCAGCGGTGTGACTGACCACGTCGAGGCTGTCGCACTCGCATACTGCACTGACCAGCCGCTGAGATTAATCGTTGAATTACCGGCGTTGAATATCTCGATGAAGTCGTTACGAAAAGGCGCGCCTGCGTTTCCGCCACCACCGAAGACCTGGCTGATCACGATCTGCGGCGATGAACCCGGCGATGGTGTTGGTGTCGGAGTGGGCGTAGGAGTGGG
>DATHTI010000458.1:0-5480 GCA_035463335.1 Pyrinomonadaceae bacterium
GAACGGCGCTGAGATCGTTTTCAATCCGTCAGCGACAGTCGCTGGACTGTCGGAATATTTGTGGCGTCTCGAGCAGCCGGCGCACGCGGTTGCGAATGGCTACTTTATCGGCGCGATCAATCGCATTGGGCACGAGCAGCCGTGGGACATCGGCGAGTTTTACGGCCAGAGTTACTTCTGCGATCCGCGCGGGCAGTTTGTGGCTGAAGCGCCGCGCGATAAAGACGCGCTCGTCGTCGCTGATCTCGATCTCGACAAGATCCGCGAAGTGCGCAACACGTGGCAATTCTTCCGCGATCGCCGTCCCGATACATACGGCTCACTCGTCGCGGATTGATCCGCTTAAATCTGATTGCTGAAATCCGCATAATCCGTGGTTAAGGAGTTCATTCATGGATCTATCCATCACCGTCAACGGCATGAAGTTTCCCAATCCGTTCGTCCTCGGCTCGGGGCCGCCGGGAACAAACGCGCGCGTGCTCGCCAAGTCGTTTGACGCGGGCTGGGGCGGCGCAGTCGCGAAGACTGTCAGCCTCGAGTCGGCGAAGGTCGTGAATGTTGTTCCACGTTACGGAAAACTCCGATCGAGATCCACAGGCGAAGTGATCGGTTTCGAAAACATCGAGCTGATCTCCGATCGACCGATCGACGTTTGGCTCGACGAGTTTCGACAGGTCAAGAAAGAGTATCCGAACAACATTCTGATCGCGTCGATTATGGAGGAGTACGAGAAGAGTCGCTGGCAGGAGCTGACACGCATGGTCCAGGAGACGGGCGTCGACGGGTTCGAGCTCAACTTCTCGTGCCCGCACGGCATGACTGAGCGCAAGATGGGATCGGAGATGGGTGAGCATCCGGATCTCACCGAGGAAGTAACGCGCTGGGTCACGGAAGTGGCCACGGTTCCGGTCTGGGCCAAGATGACGCCCAACATCACCAACATTCGCGAGCCCGCGCTCGCCGCGGTGCGCGGTGGCGCTAATGGCATTTCGGCGATCAATACGATCCTCTCGGTGATCGGCGTTGATCTCGACACGTTGCGACCGATGCCGACGGTTGAAGGCCACTGTGTTCCCGGTGGTTATTCGGCGCAGGCGGTGCGGCCGATTGCTTTGCGAATGGTGAGCCAGCTCGCGCTCGCGATCCCAGAAGGAGTTTCGATCAGCGGCATCGGTGGTATCGAGACGTCGCATGATGCGCTCGAGTTCATGTTGCTTGGATCTTCGACGGTTCAGATCTGTACGGGCGTGATGCTTCAGGGCGTGAAGATGATCGATGAGCTGAAGGCGGGTGTCGAGAAGTTTATGGTCGATAAGGACTTCAACTCGATCGAGGAAATCGTCGGGAAGAGCCTGCCGTATTTCTCGACGCACATGGATCTCGTTCAGCGCATGAAGGCCGCGAAGCGATCCAAGGCCGGCGAAACGAGCCGCGATAACGAGTGGGCTCAGAAAGACATCACGGAGAAGACCGCTGAGTTAACATCAAACTAGCCACAAAAAGGCACAGAAATTTTTAGCCACAAAAGGCACAAAAAGCACAAAATGAATTTCTGTTTTGTGCTTTTTGTGCCTTTTTGTGGCTAATTAAATTCCGCGAGCACGGGGGCATGATCCGAAGGCTTCTCCCACTTGCGTGGCTCCAGATCGATCCACGTGCGCACGCTTCTCGCAATTAAAGGCTGGCTGATCCAAACGTGATCGATCCGCAGTCCCAGGTTCCGTCGGAAAGCGCCCGCCCGATAGTCCCACCACGTAAAATGCCCGCCAGCCTCAGTGTGCAGACGAAACGCATCCGTGAAGCCCCAATCTTTAATGTGCTGCAACGCGGCGTGTTCGCCTTCGCTGAACATGATGCGTCCTTGCCATAATCGCACGTCGTGTACATCACGCTCTTCAGGTGCAACGTTGAAGTCCCCACACAACAACACGGGCGTCTTCGGATCGTAGTGGCTCGCGAAGAAATCGTGCAGCCGCTGCATCCACGCGAGCTTGAACACATACTTCTCCGATCCAACTGCCTGCCCGTTCGGAATGTAAACGTTGACGATCTCGATGCCGTTGACGTTCGTCGTGATCAGTCGTGACTGCGCGGTCTCGTCGTCGTCTGGATAGCCGCGATGTCGCGTGTCGCATGTCTCACGCGTGAGGATCGCGACGCCGTTGTACGCCTGTTGTCCGAAGAGCTGGCAGTGGTATCCACGCTCCTGGAAAAGCAACGTGGGAAACTTGTCGTCCGTGCACTTTGTTTCCTGCATGCAGACGACGTCGGGTTGCACGCTGTCAAACCACTTCATGACGTGCGGCAGGCGCGCAAGGATTGAGTTTACGTTCCAGGTTGCGATCAGCATCTTAAATCGACATCAGGAGACCGCCGATGAGTGCGCCGCGACGAGAAATATCATCAGCTTCGATGTGTTCGTGTACAGCATGTGCGCCGTCGCCGCTGATGCCCAAACCATCGAGCACCGGAATGCCCATGGCCGCGAGGAAGTTTCCGTCAGACGCGCCGCCGACTTGTGCTTCACCAAGATCGAAATCGAGATCGGCTGCAATCGCGCGCGCCTTCTCAAAAAGTTCGATGACGGCAGCAGTGCGTTCCAGCGGCGGCCGGTTGATACCGCCGGAGACGAACACTTTCGTGCGCTCGTCAATCGGTTTGAGATTCGAAAGTATGCGCTCGATCTCAAGTGACTCCGCTTCAGTTGAAAAGCGCACGTCGATCTCGCCCTGCGCTTCGGCGGCGACAACATTCGACCTCGTACCGCCGTGAACCACGCCGACATTCAGTGTGATTCCTGAGCCCGAAAGGTTGATCGCGTGCAGTTGTTCGGTTTGACGAGCGAGCTCGAGAATCGCACTCGCGCCTTTTTCCGGCTCGAGCCCGGCATGCGCCGCTTTTCCCTCGACTTTGATCGCGAAGATCCCAGTTCCCTTCCGGCTCGTCTTTACTCGACCACCTGACGCGGGCGGCTCCATCACAAACGCACATCGCACCGGCTTCTCTTTCGCCACCTTCTCGATCAGCGGCCAGCCATTTAAACTCCCAACCTCTTCGTCGCACGTCAGAACGATCGTCACTCCATACGCCGGTGTTATTTGTAATTCGACAAGCGTACGCAGCACTTCGATCGCGAGCGCGCAGTTTGCCTTCATGTCGAAAATGCCTGGTCCATAAATCTTTCCTGCGTCGCGACGCCACGGGCGTTCACTCAACGACCCGCGCGAGTGGACCGTGTCCGTGTGACCGACCATCAGGATCTGCTGCTGATCTGGTTTTTGAAAAGCTCTGATTACGAGATGCTGACCAAAGTCAGGTACTTCCACCCGCTCAATTGCCTCGACACACGAGAGCTTGCCCGCGGCCTGGGCCAACAAATCGACAACCGCGCGACTGCCCTCCTCATCACCGGAAGGCGACTCCACTTCAACCAGCGACTGCATGAACGCCTCGACGTCCGCCTGCCGCGTTTGCAGTGCAGTAAGAATCTGACGTGCGCTCATTTGATTGCCTCTTTGCGAACCGTCAGCGCTTCGATACGTTTTAGGTTGATGTTAAATCCGATGCCGGGCGCGTCCGGCACTTTGATTGTGCCGCGCTCGCTGACTGTCACAGGCGGCTCGATAATGTCCTCTTCCCAGTAGCGCGCGCTCGCCGAGACGTCGCCGGGTAATGTGAAACCAGCGATCGTAGACATCGCGATGTTGTGTGCACGCCCGATTCCCGACTCGAGCATGCCACCACACCAGACCGGGACCTGATTGTCGCGCGCGACCTGCTCGACGCGCTTTGCTTCCGCATGACCGCCGACGCGACCCAGCTTGATATTGATTATCCGGCACGACTCGAGCTTGATCGCGTGACACGCATCTTCCGCCGAGCAGATCGACTCGTCCAGACAAACCGGAGTCTGGATCTGACGTTGCAACACGGAATGATCGAAGATGTCGTCGTGCGCAAGCGGTTGCTCCAGCATCATGAGATTGAACTGGTCCAACTGCTGGAAGAGCGGCACGTCTGAGAGTTTGTAAGCGGAGTTTGCATCGCCCATGAGCCGGATGTCCGGAAACTCCTTACGCACGCGCTCGACAATCTGGAGGTCCCAACCGGGTTTGATCTTGATCTTGATGCGCTGGTAACCCGCGTCCACTTCTTTTCGGATCTTTTCGAGCAGGGCGTCGGGGCTGTCCTGTATGCCGATTGAAACACCGCAAGCGATCTCAGAACGCGTACCACCGAGATGTTTCCACAATGGAACGCCAGCATTCTTTGCTTCGAGATCCCAGCATGCAGTCTCGAGTGTCGCCTTCGCCATGCGATGCCCGCGCACGGGCTTCATCAGTTTGAACACATGTGCGGCGCTCTCAAACTCTTTGCCCAGCATCATTGGACCGAGAAACTCACTCAGCGTCGCCCACGCGGTGTCCGTCCATTCGTAACTGTAAAACGGCCCTTCGCCCGCCGTGCATTCTCCCCACCCTTCACCACCGTCTGCATCCCTCACGCGTGCGAGAACGATGCGCCTTTCGGTAGTTCGACCAAAGCTTGTTTCGAAAAAGTGGACGAGAGGCAGGCGAATCTCGCGCAGTTCAATCGACTGGATAAGCAAAGTAAGAAGCGATTCCTCCGTGCCAAGCATTGTGGCTTAGGCCTTCAACCGGCGCAACTGTAGGGGCGGCCCTCTGTGGCCGCCCCAGCGTGATTGGACGCTGGGGTGGCCACGGAGGGCCACCCCTACAATTGTTTGCAACAGTATTCACACCTTGTGCATCTACGGGTGTTAACGATTTATCGACCTGGACGCCCCCAAACGCCACGTAGCCTTGACCCGCAAATACAGAACTGATAAAAGGCTCACACATTTAAACCTACCGGCCTCACTGGTCCTCCGGTACCTCTCATAATGTGTGGAAATGGTTAACTTTTAGACTCTTAAAGGAAGATTACTATGCGCTTGATTAGCCCCCTTCACCCGACACGGCAGTCCCGTGTGTTCGTAGCATCTGCAATCGTTTTACTCGCGATTTTTGCATTCATGTTTTTTCTCAGTTTTTCATCCCGAGTCCAGGCAATCTCTACAAATGTTGTCATAAGCGAGTTTCGCGTGCGCGGACCGCAGGGCGGAAACGACGAGTTCGTCGAATTGTACAATCTTTCCGGGGCTCCAGTTGCCATTGGCGGTTGGAATATCAGGGGCTCGAATAATACGGGCGGAGTATCAATCAGGGCGACGATAACTGCCGGTACTATCCTTCAACCCGGCTGCCACTACCTTCTCACCAACGCGGCCGCAAGCGGTTACAGCGGCGCCGTTCCGGGGAATCAAACATATACAGTCGGCATTACCGATGACGGCGGCATCGCACTGACGCTACCGGACGGCACCATCGTCGACGCGGTCGGGATGAGCAACGGCTCGGCGTACAAAGAAGGTACGGTACTGCCCAGTCTGGGTGCTACCACTGCGAGCAATTTGAATC
>DATHTI010000459.1:0-13056 GCA_035463335.1 Pyrinomonadaceae bacterium
CGCACGCACTTCAGCAGGTGTCAATCCCTGATCGAGTAGCCGCAGCGTCAGTTGATAACGCTCGATACTCGTCAGACCAAAACCACCGGTGAAGGTCCAATTGCCACCGAAAAATCCTTCATTCGTGTCGTCGATATTGACGTGACGTATGCGACCGCCAAACTTGATCGCATGCGTACCCATCTGCTTCGCGGTGAAATTGTTCAGCTCCCAGCTCTTGCGCTCACTGAACGACTGGCCGACCTGCGAGCCACCCGAGCCAAACGCACCGCTCACATCCAACGAGGGAACATCGTTGTTGCCATTCTGCTCGAACCGGTTGAACGAATACTGAAAGCGAGTCTCATTTATCGTTGTCGGGTTGAGGATCGCAGTTTCAGTCAGTTGTATGTTCTGGTTAACAGACAGTGTGTCGTAAGCGCGCTCGGGCAGATTAAAGCCACCGAGGCCCTGGTTTTCAACACGATTACGATTGTAGTTGTAACGAACGATCAGCGTGTTGCTGGCGTTGATTGCGTAATCAAAGCGGGGACTGAAAAACAGGTTGCGTCGCGGCACAACAAACGCCTGGCCAAAATCCACTGCGTTCAGATTGTCGTCCAGCACGGTCGCGCGTACGAGCTCGTTATCGTCAGTCTCAATGCGTCCGAAGTTGAAAAAGAACGATGCTTTTTTCGCGACGAGTGGACCACTCAGGTTCATGTCGTACTGGCGAATTTGAAACGGCGTGCGCTTGCTTGACGTGACCGCAAACGGGTTGCGCGAATTGAGACTCTCGTCGTTGAAGTTCACAGACGCGCCGCCACGAAACTTGTCGGTGCCGGGACGCGTCAGGATGTCGATACGCGCGGAAGGCTGATCGTTTTCAGCGGCGAACGGATTCTGGTTGATACGAATCTCGCGAATTGAATCTTTCGATGGAAGATTGCCGCCGGTGAAGCCGTCGATAAATATCTGGCCGCCGTTTGGTCCAACCGATGGACCGGCGAGGGCTTGCAGCGCGGCCGCGAGCTCATCCGGATCGTCAGGCAGCGCGTCGAGATCTTTTCCGCCGATGACTGTTTGGTTTGCGTTATCAGTCGCTTCGGTGCTGATGGGAGTTTCGGCCACAGTGACTTTCTCTTCGATCGTCACACGCAAAGTTAAATCGAGGGTTTGCCGGGCGGTCGTGATGTCGATTTCTTTAGTGTCCGAGGGAGCGAAGCCAGGAGCGGCGGCTTGCAAAGTGTATTTGCCGGGAGCAAGTCCGGCGAAGTTGTAGACGCCTTCGCCGTTGGTCGTCGTTTTCTTCTGAGTTCCGGTTGCGTCGGTGAGAGTGACGTCAGCGCCAACGATTGCGGCACCAAGCTCGTCACTGATCAAGCCGCGCAGTGTGCCACGTGCCTGCTGGGCGGCGGCGAGTGTGGCAGTTAGTAAAACGAGCAAACCGAGACCACAGATCTGGCGGGGGAGATTTCTTAAGAGTTTCATTGTGCGACCTCAAGAACCGAGATAAGTACCCGAAAGTTGTTGGTTAAATTGCGAGAACGGCCAGGCGTAGCTTGATACGCCAAAGCGGTTGGCTAAGTTCAGCCGCGGTAACGCCGAAGGCGTTCGCTAATGTCAGCCCAGGGTTGGAGCGGAGCGACAACCCTGGGATAGAAGATAATTGGCGATTTAACCCTGAAAGGGTTCGCTGGCTGGCGAACGCTTTCAGCGTTGAACATGGGGTTTATTGGTATCCCATGGTTGTCGCTTCGCTCCAACCATGGGCTGAAATTAGCGAACGCCTTCGGCGTTATGGCAAGCCGATGCCGAATGAAATGCCGCTGCCACCTAAACCGGCAGCGGGGTTAGGCGCTTGGCCGGCCTGGGGGCGCGGAGCAAGCATTGCGAGTAGAGTATCGGCTCCAGCAACGAGCGAGATGGCTGTCAACCGGGTCGGATCCACACCCTGCGTACTGGAAACGATGATAGTGTCGCCAACCTTAACATCCGCGATCGAAATAGTTGGCAATCTTTCGAGCATGTCGTTGATGTTGCGGCCGCCTGATCCGCCAGGTCCACCAGGACCACCGGCACCCTGCGGACGTTGCGGGCCCTGAGCCGTTGCGCCCTGACCCGGGGCTGCCGCCGGAGCTCCGCCACCTGGACCGCCCGGACCGCCGCCTGGTCTAGCACCGAAACCCATTCCCATTTCGGCAGGAAATCGTCTCAAAACTGCATCCTGCTTGATGACGATCGTGAGCGGAGTCTTCTTCTCCAGCTCATTGATCTTGATCTCGCCGGTTGCAGGATCGATCGCAGTAACAACTCCGCCGACTGTTCGGAAACTTCCGGTCACGACCTTTTGCGGGGTGAAACGAAGCGGGTCTTCACCACGATCGCCGAGTGCGCGTAACTGATCGCCGACTTTCAACTCACTGAAGTTACTCGGCTTCGCATCACCGAACTTGATCGAGTCAGGCGCATAACGGCGCATCTCTGTCTTGTCGGTGACTGGAATCACAATTGACTGCATGCCAGCCATCGTGCGATTCGAGATTGTGATCTCTTTCGTATCAGGCTTGAGCGCAGTGATCACGCCAAGGATCCCACGGCGACGCCACTCGGCCCTTTCGGCGTCCGCCTTCTTTGCCAGATCGCCCTTCGTCATCACGATCACCATGGTGGCTGGCACTGATTTGAAATCAGCGGCCACGGTGCCGCGGGCCATGATGCGGTCGCCTTCCGCGAGGTCCGCAAAAGTCACATCACTGGCGTTGGTAAGCGACGTCTCACCGGGCGCGAGCTTTTTGTATGTTGTTTTATCGCTCAGCGAAACGGTCACGGTGGAGCCGGCGTCAGTCTGGATGGTCAACTGTTTGGCGCTGGCATCAATGGTTTTGACCTCGCCAATCGCGTGTTTAGCTGTGATATTTGGGTCACCGCCCTGCGGTGCAAGCAGTGTGATTAGTCCTAAAGCGGCCGCGAAAAAGAACGTCTTCATTCCAGGTCCTTTCTATTACCGAACACCGCAAAACGCGGATTTATGACCGGTATATACAAAAATTTGGTTAGCCGCAAAGAGGCACAAGGCGCAAACTAGCTCCAAGCCATTCGATAGCGCGCCGTCAAAGCCAATCCGAAGCTGATAATCAGTATAAAGGTTGCCATAAAAGGCCAAACATACGGGAGCGAGGTCAAAAGAACCCAAAAACTAGTCCCAAGTAATAACGCCACAGCTTCGGAATTCTTACCAATGGGCACGTATTTTCGCTGGAGCCAGCGGCCCGTGGCTGCGTAGAGGATAACGCGGCCAAACAATCCGGCCACCAGCCATAACAGGAGGGCCAGCAGTCCGACGAGGACGCGAATCGGTTCCGGCATGATCCAGAGACACAGAAGCACGAAGCCAAACAGCACAACCACGCCGATCAAACCGATCACAGCTACGCGCAGGCTGGTCAACTGGAGCCTTGCGACGCCGCGGCTAATCGTGCCCGGCATCGCAGCCGTGAATCCGAGTGAAACGAGAAACCAGAACAGCACGACCAGCAATCTGGTGCCGAGATAGGTTGGAGTCCAATGCGGACTAAATATCCCGGTGGGATTTCGCATCATGTCGCGGAGCTCTTGCTGGTAGCCCGCGTACATCATTGTCAACGCTTCAGGCCGGCGGTTCGCTGGCGTGTCGTCGCTGTGATAACTGCCACCAAGCACGATCACGTCGCCGCCGATGCGTGAGCCCGACTTTTGAATCACTGAGCCGCCAATCGCCGCGACATCTCCTTCGACAGTGCCTTCAACGATGACATCGCCACCGAAAGACATCGCGCCCTGTTTCACGGTACCAGTAATCCTGAGGGAATTTCCCACGCCAAAGACAGTGCCATCGTTGGTGCCCTCGACAACTACCACCTTGTCGTCGCTTGAGCTCTGCGCACTGGCAGCGCCAAACAGCAGTAACACCCAGACCAGCATCACCACGATGCGGTTCCAGTCGAGTTTATTGAGGGAGAATTGAGAAGTGACTTGTGAGCGCGAAATGACCATTGCCCGCGGCAACCCCTCTCTATTCGGTTGCCCCTGAGCGATGATAGTGGGAAATCAAGCGCGAGAGGATGAGAAAGCCAAAGGCAAGCAGGACCAGCATGGGCCATAGTGAGCCGGTCTCGATGATGTACTTTCTGCTTACCACTCTAAAAATCACGACCAGCCCGGCAGCAATGTCGTAAACGGCAGTCCCCACGAGACCTGCCAGGCCAAAGACGGTCGCAACAAACTTTTGCGCGATCAGGAACACGGAATTCAGCGCGGTGGCGCCGAGGAGAGCGAAACCACCGAGCGCGAGAATCACACAGATGGTGAAAGCTTTGCGGTTCTCTGAGCGCGTGCGCACGCCTCGCATGTCAGTTGTGGCGCGGGTGGCAATGATGCGTGAGAAATCTCTGGGAACCGGGACTTCATCATCACCACTACCTGTCAGAGCCGCATCGAGCTCGCAAACGAAGAGACGATGAGCGCGCAGCTCAAAGCGACAATCAGCACAACTCTCCAGGTGATCTTCGAGGAGCACCGTCAGATCTGCATCCAGCTCGCCGTCAACGTAGGCGCCGATGAGATTTCGCTCGCAGATCTTTTCTTCTGTCGCGGTGCTCATTAAATCCCGGTAATTCCCTTTTCCACAAATTGCTGTCGCATCATCTCGCGGGCACGAAACAGCCGGTTCTTCACAGTGCCGAGCGGCAAGCCTGTTACCTCCACAATCTCTTCGTAACTGAGGTCCTGTGAGTGGCGCAGAATAACCAGCGCGCGATAGTTGCCGGGCAGCGCTCGCACGACTGACTCGATCTCGCCGCGCCGCTCCTTGCGCTCGCTTTCCTGCTCCGGACTCAACCGGCCACTCTCAACGGGCAGATCAAACTGGTCGTGTTCCGGACCCATAACGAGTGACTGTTCGCGGGTCGAGGTACGGCGCAGGTGGTCGATGGCTGCGTTGTGAGCAATCTTGTAGATCCAGGTCGAGAATTTGAACTCAGAGCGATAGCGACGAAGGGAGCTGTAGACCTTGATGAAGATTTCCTGGGTCAGGTCGAGCGCGGATTCGTAATTGCCGACCATGCGGTAGACGTAGGCGGAGATCGGACGCTGGTAGCGACGCACGAGCTCTTCGAAACTTCCTTCAACGCCACTCACAGCAGTAGCGACGAGATCGCGGTCGGAAACGGCGGTCAGGTCTCTTGAAAACGCACTAGGAACGGAGGAGGCTGCAAGATTCATGATACAGGGGTGTTACGCTCAGCCACAAAAATTGTTTCTGAATTTAGCCACAAAAAGGCACAAAAAGCACAAAACGAAAACTGCTCTACCTTTCGACTCTCAAGTAAATCATTTTGTGCCTTTGTGGCTACCAGGACAGTGTGGCGAGGCCGGCAGGGGCGGCGATGGAGTCGAAGCTGAAGTCGCGGCTGGGTAGCTGCAAGCCGAGGTCTTCAGCCTGAAGCGGGCGCAGGTCTCCTCCAGTAGTTTCATTGACAATCTCTCCCGCGCGCTCCTTCGTGATGCCCTCGCCAACCACCATCATCCGCGCTAGGCCCGGACCCTGGGCCGTCTCTGGCGCACTCCGGTCGCGATAGAACAACAACAAACGGTAAAACTCGTCCTCGAGCTCGTCTTCAGCACACTCGACGGTGCGCATGAGCAGCGGATGCTTGTCGCGAAAGATAACTCCCGTAAACCCCTGCTTCGAGCCACTCAGCAAAAGCGAATCGCCCGCCGAGCCATTTCGCACGAGCCACTGCGCCTCACCAAGATGCCGCGGCAGTATCAGCCCCGCTCGCCAGCCCAACGAGTCAAGCACCGCTTCGTACTCGGCCAGGATCGACTTCTTCACAGCAATGACGAGATAACGATCGCGCCCCTGCGGATCCTTCTGCAAACGCTCTTTCGAAATGGATAGCCCTTCAAACGGAACGCCGAAGCCGCGCTCAATCTTCCAGCGCAGTACCTCCTGAAGCTCGCCGGCTGATTGGGACGGGCTCTCGAGCGTCAACACGAGCGTGCGCGCCGTCGCTTCCGGCAAGCTCAGCGACCAGCGCTTCTGTCGCAAAAGTCCCGCGCTCGTAGCAAGCTCATTAAGCACCTGGACGAGCTCCGGCGGGCTCTCGATATTTGTCTCCTCGAAGCTCGGCCGGACCAGCGACTCGGCAATATTGAAGGTCGCCGCGCGCCGCAGCTTGCAGGTCGAGCCTTTGACGCGTTCGAGCTGAACTACGGAAGCAACACCCTTTTCCAGGCCGATGGCGGTGGCGGGATACCAGGGATTGATGAGTCGTGACAGGAGATTGGCCATTAAAGATCAGATTCCAAAACTACCCTTCGCTATACGGCGTGCCTTCGGTCGAGGTATCTGCGGAAGCGCTGTGTACGTCAGTGATGCCCTGCGCGCCTTCGAGTGAATTCGGATCTTCGCCCGTCGTAAGCGCCCAGTCTTTTTGTCCGGTAAATGGATCGACGGGAACCTCGCGCATGTAACCTTCACTCACCAGCTCGTCGAGCGACTGAGGCAAGCGACCCTTGTCGGCGGCAAACTGATCGATCAACATCCGCATTTTGCGCAAGTCGTCCTTCAGCACCGTCTCGCGCGTGTGCATGATCGTTTTTTGATACTGCGGCAGCGTGATCGAAGCGAGAATGATGATGACCGAGATCACGATCATCAGCTCCAGGAGGGTGAAACCCGCCATCCGCAATTTGCTTCCCTGCAACTTACCAGTCACTGTATTTCTCTCCATTCAAGGCTGTGTCTTTCGACTTGGACCGCACGTCAAAAACGTTCTCACCGCCCCACGATCCCGCGTCAGGCGCATCGTACGACGAGCGGAAGTCCCAGTCGGCTTTTCCCGTCATCGGATCTACCGGCAAACCACGCAGGTAAACCTTCTGCTTGGTTGATAACTGGCCGCCCACTTCGGTGGCAGCCACGCCCTGTTGTCCGCGCCCACCCGTCGTCCCTCTCGGCAAGACGTTGACGCCATTGACCAGCGTTTCCAGGTCCGGCGGATAGTGATCCGGATTATCGACTCCAAAGATCGTGCAATCACTAATGACGACTTTACTGCGCGGATCGATGAATGCGTTCTGCTGTTGCTGCGCCTGTTGTTGCGGCGTGAGCGCGACTCCGGTGCAAACCATGCCGATAGTGTCGCGATGAAACTCATCGATCGCGGTACGAATTTGACGCAGAGTGTCGCGCAGTTGTTGCTCCTTTTGTCGCTTCACTGAGACTTTAACGAGCGGCAACACGCCCATCGTCAGAATTGTCAGCACGGTGATCGTGATCACCAGCTCAATTAGTGAGAAGCCTCGTTGTTGTTTCATATGCTTCACACGTTTCATACCAAGTTTCAGCCGCAAAAAAGCACAAAAAGCACAAATGGGATTGGATAAAACTTTGCGCTTTTTGTGCCTCGTTGCGGCAGAAAGTTTTACTGCTTAACTGTCGCTGTTCCCTGGTTGACCTGCGACGTCACATTACCCGAGTCGGCGGCCAAAAGATGCAACGTGTCCTTCACGAACATGAGCGAAGCATCGCCGACGCCAATCGCCTCGAGGTCAACAAACAACAACGGTCCGAAGCCTTTGAACGATGCCTTGCCATTACGACTCGAAATCGTTATCACGCATTTGCCGGAAGCATCGATCACGGGCGTGACAAGCGGCGCAGTTTCCCCATCGGCCGGCAGGATACTGCCCGCCGTGATGCCATGCACCATCACCACTTTTGGATCGAATTTCAACGCTACCAAAGCAAGACTCAACGGCACATCTGAGCCCAACTGGATCGCATACCGTCGCTTCTCACCGATCTTCATCACGTCGCCTTGCGGTACAACGAAACCGAGCTGGACCAGGCGGGCCGCGGCCGGCTGGGTATTGAGCGCCGTCTCAGTTGCTTTTGGCATTGAAGTGAGAACGGCGTTTTGTGTTCCCGCAGTTCCGGTGTTGACGGTCGCGACGTTCGCTGCTGCCTGATCGCTAATCAACGACTTCGGAGCTGGAACAAACGACGGCAATTCTTCAACGGCTGCTGGTTTGTTTGTTTGAGCAGTGGTTTGAGCAGTGACTGGAGCAGGTTGAACAGTTTGAGCAGTCACTGTCGTTGCGGCTGTAGTCCCTGCTTTCGGCACTGCCTGGAACGCATATGTTCCGGCCGGCGGCGGCAGGTTCGCGGGTGTCGTGTTCTGCATCGCAGTTTCACCCTGCTTCACCAGCGGCGCATCCGGAACTTGCAGGACGACGTCCTTCGGCAGCACGCGTGCGGCCGCGATCTGGTCCTCTCGATCCGCTTCACGAATCATTTCCGCGAGCGAGCCAGTTGTCGGCGACTGCAAGGTTCCGCTCGGTCGCATCTCTTCGTCGCGCGGAGTCACGGCCGGAGCACGCAGCACGCGCGGTGTAACAGAGATGACGATATCGATCGTTCGATTGTCGCGCGTCGGCGAAGTGAAAAAGCGTCCGAGGATCGGCAAGCCGCCGAGGAACGGGAGGCCCGCCCGGCCATTGGTCGCCACGTCCTGCGAGACGCTCGCCAGCATCATTGTGCGATTGTTCTGCACACGAGCGGTGCCGGTGATTGTGCGCTCAGTAAACGTCGGCGTTAGCGTGCTGGCTCCGAGAACATCTTTGGATTCGATGTTCATCTTCACTTGCACATCCAGGTTCGGAAACACCTGAGGCGTGAATTTCAGCGTCAGACCAGTCGGTTCATAGTTGATGACCGGGAAACCGCCACTCGGGAAAATATTTCCCTGGCCGGTGTTCGGCGTGCCGGTCTGTACACCGAATGGATAAGCCTGCGCAGTCTGCACCGGAACACGTTGACCGATGCGGGCTGTCGACTCTTCACCGTTGAAAGCGTGCACTTGAGTCGAAGCAATCAGCTTTGTGTTGTTCTTGCTTTGAAACGCAGTCAGCACTGACTGCGGAATGACAAGCGCGCCGGCGAGTGCCGTCGGCACTCCGCCAACAATGCCACCAAGGTTTACGCCGCGACCCGCGCCGCCGTTGATAATACCGTTGTCGGTGAGCAGCGAGAAACCCGGTGAACCACCGATGCTGAACGGACTACCCGCCGTTCCGATCTGATTACCGAGCTGCATCAGATCGCTCCTGGAGACTTCGTAGATGCTGACGTCCATCACCACTTCAGCGCGATCTTTATCGATGCTCTGAAGCAGGTCGCCGATCAGCCGCACGTTCTCTGCCGTGTCGCGCACAGTCAAACTGTTCGTTGCTTCATCGGGAACGACGATCGTTTGGGGACGACCAACTGACGGCGGAATCGCCTGCTGTACGAGCGTGCGCGCGTCAGCAGGTTTCATGTTTGAAAGGAAGAACGTGCGCAGCACGAGTTGCTGATACTGCGGACGGCGAGCCTGGTCAGCGACGAGAATCGTTCTGCGGCTCAGCTTCTGGAAAAAGAGTCCTTCCTGGAGAAACAGGTAATCGAGCGCCTGCGCGGTCGTCACGTCCTTCAAGTTGATATCGACGTTTCGAGATTGCGCAAACGACTGCCGATCGAAAATGACGTTGAGATTTAACTGTTCAGCCAGACTGCGAATCAACTGCTTGAGATCGCCTTTCACATCGACGACGCGTAGCTGTTGTTCGCGCGGCGTGACGAGGTCCTGCGCCTGGGCGCCGGTCGGCGTGAAAGTGCCACCTTCCGAGCTCTCATTCTTTGGCGAGCCATTCGGATTAGCGCGCCCTTCCTTAACCGCCTGGAGTCGCAACATGCGCTCCATCTCCGATACAGCTAACTCGTTCACCGGATCGTAGCCGTAGGCCTGGCGGAAAGCGTTGTAGGCGCCGACGAAGTCGCCCCTCTCAGACAACGACCTCCCTTGCTGCATGTAAGTCTGAGAGGCGTTGAAACTCGCACGGCGAAAATGGAGCTGATACTCCATGTTCGACGGGTCGGCGGCGACGGCGAGCGTAAACTCCTGGGCAGCCTTGTCCCACTGCTGCTGCCGCTCGTAATCCATGCCCCGTTTGAAGTTCTTGTCGCCTTTTTTGCCGAAAGCGGTGATCGGCAAGGACAACAAGCTAAGGGCAAGGAGAAAAGAGATTAGGGTGCGAGTTCGTGTATTGTTTCTCATGACTTCTACTCGGTTTCGGGAGGTGGAAAGTTTAGCGGCCTGATAATGCCGCCGCGACGCCTAAAATGCAAGATCAAACCGGCCAATTTCCTTACACGCGAACAATTAATTTCGGTTCCGATTTGGCCCGGAATATAAGTCTGTAGACTCTACACGACTTATATTTATTCCTTGTCGGGGGGCAGGTTCTATTTAGATTGCGCTGAGCTCTTCGACAAACGTGACGCGGTTGATTTCGTGCAAGGTCGAAACACCGCTAAAAACCTTCTGTAAGGCAGATTCTCTTAAGCTCTTCAACCCCTCGGCTTCGGCTGCGCGCCGGACCTCAGAACCCGGCCGCCGCTCGACAATCATCTCGCGGATATTATCAGATAAATCCAGTAATTCGTGAATGGCCGTGCGGCCTCGATAACCGGTATGGTTACAGGCATCGCAACCCACATTCATGTAAAAAGTTTTGTCCTGAAACTCATCCGGCTTGAGCCCGGAATCCAGCAGCTCCGTCTCGTTCGGATGATACTGTCGCTTGCAGTAAGCACACAGCATGCGGATCAGTCGCTGCGCTAAAACGCAGTTGAGCGACGAAACAAAGTTGTAGGGCTCGACACCCATATTCAGGAAACGCCCGATCACGTCGATCACGTTGTTGGCGTGGACAGTTGTAAATACGAGGTGACCCGTCAACGCGGATTGGATCGCGATCTGCGCCGTCTCCGTATCGCGAATCTCGCCGACCATGATCTTGTCAGGATCGTGACGCAGGATTGAGCGTAGACCACGATCGAAAGTGAGTCCCTTCTTCTCGTTCACGGGAATCTGCGTGATGCCGTGTAACTGGTACTCGACCGGATCCTCGATCGTTACGATCTTGTCTTCTTCGTTTCTGATCTCGTTCAGCGCGGCGTAGAGTGTTGTGGTCTTTCCCGATCCGGTTGGACCAGTAACCAGGACCATGCCGTACGGCTCTGCGATGTAACGACGAAACTTTCGCAAGTCATCTTCCGAGAAACCAACAACGTTGAGATTCAGATTGCGAAACTCTTCGTTGATCTGCTCTTTATCGAGAATACGAATAACCGCGTCTTCGCCGTGAATCGTCGGCATGATCGAAACGCGGAAATCGACGTTGCGTCCTTTGTATCGAACGCGGAAGCGACCATCCTGCGGCACACGGCGCTCGGCAATGTCGAGCTCTGACATGACCTTGATACGCGAGATCAACGTCTGGTGATAAGCAAGGTCGATCGGATCGACTTTCGCGTAAAGAGCCCCGTCGATTCGATACTTCACCTGCACTTCTGTGTCGCGAGTCTCGATGTGAATATCGGACGCTCGCGACTCCATCGCGTTGTAAATGATCGTGTCGACGAGTTTGATAATCGGCGACATCTCGGCGTCTGTTGCGAGACGATCGAGGTCGAGCACTTCTTCGCCGTGCTCTGTTTCTTTAACCAGCGAGATGCGAAATCCTGAAGCGGCTTCCTGTAGCACGCGCTGTGTCGTGTCGCCTTTGCGAAGCACGACTTCGACCGCGCCGGCAGTCGCAACGTGAGGCACAACACGCGTTCGCAGCGTACTCGAAAGCTCATCCAGACGCTCGAGGTCAGTCGGATCGGCCATCGCGATGTGCAGGCCTTTTTGATCGCGCTTGAGTGGCACGAACTGGTGCCGCACCATCAAATCAACAGGCACTTCCGTAAACAAGTTGTAATCGATTGGCGACTCGCGATCGGGCGGCAGCAGATCGACAAACGGGAGCCGGTAACGGCGCGCGAGCTCTCGCGCCGCCTTCATCTCAGGCGGCACATGCTCTTCGACGCTATGTCCGTTTTCACCGGTCGGCGGCACAGGCCGGACCACCGGATCCTCGTTTCCTGACATTTGCTTCATAAAACTACTTCAACTACTGACGCGCGCCGGTAACACCTGCGCCACTCGAGATTGACTGGATGATCGGGAGGTAAATCGCAAGCAGGATCGTCACCACGACGCCACCCATGACGACAAGAATCGCAGGCTCAAGCGTGGTCGTCAACTGCTCAAGTCGCACTTCGGATTCGGCGTCGTAGAACACGGCAACTTCATCGAGCATCTCGCGCAAGCTGCCGGATCGTTCGCCAATGCCGATCATGTCGATCGCGAGCGGCGGCATCCAGCCCGCCATCTCCAAACTCTCCGTAAACGAACGTCCCTCGCGAATCATCGGCAGGATCGAGGAGCTGCGACGCCGCAACTCCAAATTCGTGATCGACTCTGACGCGATTTCCCACGACTCAACCAGCGTGATGCCGCCCGCAAGCAAGGTTGCGAGCGAGCGTGTCGCCTGGGCAACGGACATTTGCACTGCAAGATTGCCCGCGAGAGGAATCTTTAGAATCAGTTTACTGATTTGGAGTTTGCCGGCCGGAGTGCGCGACCAGATAAATAGAAAGATAGAGCCGCCGATGATCAAGGGGCCAAACCAGAGCACGTTTGTTGACATCCAGCGGGAGATGCCGACCACGATCTGAGTCACCGTCGGTAATTCATTACCGAAGCCGGTAAACAATTCCGACATTCGCGGTACGACGTAGATGGTCAAAAACGTGACCATACACGCTGATGCAAACAGCAGAAACATCGGATATGCGAGCGCGCCGCGAATGTTTCGCCGCAGCGCGACGTTGCGGCGCATGTAGGTCACGTAGCGATTCAGAACTTCATCAAGGGCGCCGGAGCGTTCGCCGGCGAGAATCGAGGCGGTGTAGATGCGCGGGAAGACAGTGCCCTGCGAGGCGAACGCCTGCGACAACGCCGCGCCACCGCGGATCTGTTCTTCGACGTCGCCGAGCACGGTTCGCAGTCGCGTAGATGCGGCTCGCTTGCGCAGCATCGAGATCGCCTGAAGGATTGGAATGCCGGCGCGAGACAGTGCCGCGAGCTGTTGATTGAAGAG
>DATHTI010000460.1:0-3446 GCA_035463335.1 Pyrinomonadaceae bacterium
CTAAACTCGAAGGCATTATCCCCGCGCTCGAGTCGTCCCACGCCATCGCCCAGGCGATCAAGACGGCGCGCGACCTGAGCAGCGATCAGATCATCCTCGTGAATCTTTCCGGACGCGGAGATAAAGATGTAAATTCCGTGCGCGAAGCATTGGAGTCGTAACCGTTGGGACGCATCGCTGACGCCTTCACAAATCTGAAGCGAGACGGAAAAAAGGGATTCATTCCCTACATCACCGCCGGCGATCCGGACCTCGCAACCACCGAACAGCTCCTCGTTACCCTCGCGCAGCACGCGACGTTGATCGAGCTCGGGGTGCCGTTCAGCGATCCGATGGCTGATGGACCAGTGATTCAACGTGCTTCGGAACGAGCTCTCAGGAACAACTTCGGCTTGCAGGATATTCTCGACACGGCTGCGCGTGCGCGAAAGCAGATCGATACGCCCATCATCCTCTTCAGTTACTACAATCCGCTACTACAGTTTGGCTTGAAACGATTGGCGCAAGCTGCGAAGCAGGCTGGTGTCGATGGTGTGTTAGTGACCGATCTGACTCCGGAAGAATCAGGCGAGTTTGAAACGGAGCTGCGCGCGCATGGCCTCGATATGATCTTTCTGATCGCGCCGACTTCGACCGATGAGCGTTTGCAGCTCGTAGCGGAGCATGCGAGTGGGTTTATTTACGCGGTGTCGCGAGCGGGAGTGACGGGCGCGCGTGAGGCGGTGAGTGAGGAAGCGGAGAAGCTCGTGAATCGTATGCGAGAGTTTTCATCGCTGCCGATCGCGGTTGGGTTTGGTATTTCGAATGCGGCGCAGGTGGCGGATGTGAATCGCTATGCTGATGCGGTCGTGGTGGGATCGGCGATCGTGGCGGAGATGGAGCGAGGTATAGGTGAGCCGGAGCTGGTGCGGCGAATAGGTCAATTTTTAGACAGGATTACAGGATTTTCATGATTGACATGATATGTTAGAGTGCACGCGTTGAATGACACGTACCTCACGAGGGACCGGGAAAAAACCTCACCCTCTAGCGAAAATTTACTGTTGCACAGATGAAACGCTGTGTTATTATCTGCTCACTTTGAGAAGAGGAGCGGAAGAAAGAGATGTATGCCATGGCAGATGACCGAGCGAGTGCAGACCGCGGCAGGGCAGTAGAAGCCGCTTTAGCAAACATTGAAAAGAAGTTTGGCAAAGGATCGATTATGCGACTGGGCGAGCGTGAGGTGTCGGACATTCCGGCAATCTCCACGACCTCGCTTAGCCTCGACGCGGCGATTGGCGTAGGCGGAGTGCCGCGTGGGCGCATCGTCGAGATTTATGGACCGGAGAGCTCCGGTAAAACTACCCTGGCCCTGCACATTGTGGCGGAAGCCCAGAAAGCCGGCGGCGTGGCTGCGTATATCGACGCCGAGCACGCAATGGATGCCGACTATGCCGGTAAGCTCGGAGTCGACATTGACCAGTTGTTGATCTCACAACCCGATTCCGGTGAACAGGCGCTCGAGATCGCCGAAGCACTCGTGCGATCGAATGGTGTCGACGTGATCGTGGTCGACTCCGTGGCGGCACTTGTTCCGCGCGCTGAGCTTGACGGCGAGATGGGTGATTCGTTGCCGGGTTTGCAGGCGCGACTCATGTCGCAGGCGCTGCGCAAGCTTACCGCGATTGTGGCGCAGTCAAACACGTGCTTCATCTTCATCAACCAGATCCGCGAAAAGATTGGCGTGATGTTCGGTAATCCGGAGACGACTACCGGCGGGCGCGCGCTCAAGTTTTACTCTTCTCTGCGACTCGACATCCGGCGCATCGGTGCGATCAAGGATGGCGATCGCGTGGCTGGCAATCGCACGAAGGTGAAGGTGGCGAAGAACAAATGCGCGCCGCCGTTCCGCGAGTGTGAATTCGACATCATGTATGGCGAAGGCATCTCGCGTGAAGGCGATCTGCTCGACCTCGCGGTGAATCAGCGGGCGGTGGAAAAGAGTGGCGCCTGGTTTTCTTACAAGGGCGAGCGGTTGGGCCAGGGCAGGGAAAACGCGAAGACTGCGTTGAAAGAAAATCCCGAGGTCCTGCGAAAGATCGAGAGAGACGTGAAGGTGAAGCTCGGGCTGCCCGTTCGTGAAGAGCCCGAGGCCGTGAAAGCCGCCACGAAGTAGATCATTAGCCACAAAAAGGCACAAAAACACAAAAGTAAAGAAGTTCAGAGTTCAGCATTTAGGCTGCAGTCTCAGGTTTTAGGCCGCAAGCTAAAGCTTGAACTCTGAACTCTAACTTTTGTGCTTCTTGTGCCTTTTTGTGGCGTAAACTGTCTTCGATGTCATCGATCGTCATTAAAAATGGGATGCTGGTTGCGATGGATGCGGCGAATACCATCGTGCGTGGTGATCTGCTCATTCATGGCGAGCGCATTGCGGCGATTGGGGGCAATCAGACGGCCGATACGGTGATCGATGCTGAAGGCTGCGTGGTGATCCCCGGTTTTGTTCAAACACACATCCATCTTTGCCAGACGATCTTTCGCGGCGCCGCTGACGATCTCGCGCTCATCGACTGGTTGAAGCAACGCGTGTGGCCCATGGAAGCTGCGCACACGCCTGCGTCGATCACAGCTTCGGCGCGTCTCGGTATCGCTGAGCTGATCAAAGGCGGCACAACGTGCGCGCTCACGATGGAGACAGTGAGCCACACGCGCGAGGTGTTCAAGGTCGTCGAGGAAACCGGATTTCGCGCGACCGTTGGCAAGTGCATGATGGACAAAGGTGATGAAGTCCCACGTGCGTTACAGGAACAGACCGCGAGCTCGATTGAAGAGTCGTTAGCGTTGCTCGATGAGTGGCACGGGAAAGCCGGCGGCCGTATTCGTTATTGTTTCGCCCCACGGTTTGCGATCAGTTGCACGCGCGAGTTACTGGAGAAAGTCGCTGAGCTGGCACGCGCCCGCGGCGTGATGGTCCATACACACGCGTCGGAGAACAGGACGGAGTGTGAATTGGTCCAGCAGGAAAGTGGGCTGCGGAACATCACTTATCTCGACAGCGTTGGATTGACTGGTCGTCACGTCGCACTCGCGCACTGCGTTCATCTCAGCAACGACGAGATCAAAACACTGAAGACGACGGGCACGAACGTGGTTCACTGTCCGTCTTCGAATTTGAAACTCGGCTCCGGGATTGCGCCGGTTGTGAACCTGTTAGAGCAGGGCATCTCAGTGTCACTCGGCGCGGATGGAGCAGCGTGTAACAACCGTCTCGACATGTTCACGGAAATGCGGACGGCAGCGTTGTTACAGAAAGCACTGCATGGCCCGGAAGTTTTGCCGGCCGGTCTGGTGTTGCGGATGGCGACGCTCGACGGTGCGAAGGCAATGGGTCTGGATTCTGAGATTGGGAGTCTCGAGGTTGGGAAGCGGGCGGACGTGGCCGTGGTGCGGCTCGATCGCTTACA
>DATHTI010000461.1:0-4093 GCA_035463335.1 Pyrinomonadaceae bacterium
AGCGTGAGTTGAAGTCGATAACTGTTTTATCAGGATCGAGCAGCTTGAAGATCTGCTGTTTGTAAGTTTCCGCGTTCGCATTGATCTCCTCGCGCGTGAGCTGCGGGCGCGTACTGCTCTTGCCGGATGGATCCCCGATCATGCCGGTGAAGTCGCCGATGAGAAAGATCGCGATGTGGCCCAGCTCCTGGAAGGCGCGCAGCTTGCGGATCACGACCGTGTGGCCCAGGTGAATGTCGGGCGCGGTCGGATCGGCCCCGAGTTTCACGCGCAAAGGCTTGCCGGTAGCGGCCGATTTTTCGAGCTTCGCGCGCAGCTCGGCTTCGCGAATGATCTCTACCGTGCCTTTGCCGAGATAGGCGAGTTGTTCGTCAATAGTCATCGACGGATAGAGTAGCTCAACTATTAAAGTGTGCGCTATCCTCGTTTTATGGCTGATACAAATCCTCTTAGCAATTGCCGTTTGGCATTTATCGGGTGTGGTGTGATGGCGGAGGCGATCATTGCCGGGCTGCTGCGGAAGAAGCTGGTCGTGCCGGAACAAGTTGTCGCCAGCCATCCACGGCAGGCGCGGCGTGAAGAGATGCACGTGAAATATGGCATCAAGATGTTTGACAGTAATCGTGAGGCTGTCACTGCCACTTATCCGGAAGCACCGGAAGACAGCTCAATGATCGTGCTCGCCGTAAAGCCGCAACGTTTGCACGGCGTGCTGGAAGGATTGAAAGGCGCGCTCGTGAAGGAGCAGCTCGTCGTGTCGATCGTCGCGGGCGCGAAGATTGAGACGATCAGTGAGCAACTCCTGCATGCGTCGGTAGTGCGCACGATGCCAAACACGCCGGCGCAGATTGGCGAGGGTGTGACAGCGTGGACCGCCAGTAGTGAAGTCAATGAGAAACAGGAGAGCCAGGTATGCGCGATGCTCGAAGCACTCGGCAAGACTGTGCGCGTTGAGAATGAGCGGCAGATCGACATGGCGACGGCGTTGAGCGCGACTGGGCCAACGTACATCTTTTTAGTGATGGAAGCGCTGATCGATGCGGGTGTGCACATGGGCTTTTCAAGACACGTCGCGCAGGACCTCGTGCACCAGACGATGTTGGGTGCAGTGCTATTTGCGAGAGAGTCGCACAAGCATCCGGCGGAGCTGAGGAACATGGTGACGTCGCCAGGCGGGACGTCGGCGGAAGCTATTTATCAGATGGAGAAGGGTAGTTTGCGGACGGTGTTATCGAAGGCCGTCTGGGCTGCTTATCAGCGAGCTGAATCGTTGGGAAAATCCGTCTAATTCGCGGTTAAAACTAACTTCACCGCCTCGGGATACAACTGGTGCTCCTGCTCGAGGATTCGCGCTGACAAACTATCAACCGTGTCTCCCTCAATCACGGGCACCGTGCGTTGAAGAATTATTGGACCACCATCAAGCGTCTCGTCCACAAAGTGCACGGTGCATCCACTCACCGTCGCACCGTGATCGAGTGCCTGCCGTTGCGCATCGAGACCGGGAAAGTCAGGCAGGAGACTCGGATGAATATTGAGTATTCGTCCCCGAAACGCTTCGATAAAACACGGCGACAACAACCGCATGTATCCCGCGAGGCAAACAAGATCCACATCGCGTTCTCGCAGGGCCGAGATGATCTCGCGCTCGTGCTCTTCGCGGTTACGCCCACGACGCTCGATTGCAAGCGTCTCAATTCCACGCTCTCGCGCCAGTTCCAATCCTCGCGCGCCGGATTTGTCGCTGATCACAACCACAGTTTCAGCATCGGGTATTCTCCCATCGCGAACGGCATCGCTGAGCGCCAGCATGTTTGATCCACGACCCGAGATTAAAATCGCGATTCTCTTTTTCAGATTGATACCTCGCGATTGCCGCTCGTAACTTCCCCGATCCGGTAACACTCCCTCACATGCGACTCAATCGCATTCGCATCAGCCGCGGCGCAAACGATCACCATTCCCACACCCATATTAAAAGTCCGGTACATCTCGGTATCCGAAACGTTCCCGAGCCTGCGCAACAGCTCGAATAACGGCAGGATGGGCCACGAGCCGCGCTCGATCCGCACGGCAGTATTTTCAGGAAGGATGCGCGGGATGTTGTCGGTAAGTCCGCCGCCCGTGATGTGGGCCAACCCCTTAATTAAGCCTTTGTCGAGCAAGCCTTCGAGCGGTTTCAGATAAGTGATGTGCGGCAGCAGCAATGCTTCGCCCGCGGTCATATTCAACTCGGGAAGCTGTGTTTGCGGTTCGTAACCCGCAATCTCAAAAAAGAGTTTACGCGCAAGCGAGTAGCCGTTCGTGTGTAGTCCGGCCGATGGTAAAGCCAGCAGAACGTCGCCGGGTGCGATCGTTTTACCGTCGATGATCTTCGCGCGATCGACAACGCCGACAATGAAACCGGCGATGTCGTATTCACCGTCCTGATAAAAGCCCGGCATCTCCGCAGTCTCGCCGCCAAGCAACACACAACCATTCTCGCGGCAGCCGTTAGTTATTCCTTCGACGATGCTCGCAACCACGTCGGGCGACAACTTTCCGGTGGCGATGTAGTCGAGAAAGAACAGCGGGCGCGCGCCCTGGACCAGGATGTCATTGACGCAGTGGTTGACGAGATCGCGGCCGACGGTGTTGTGTACGCCTGTCGCGAATGCAATCTTGAGTTTCGTGCCGACACCGTCAGCGGAGGCGACCAGGACGGGCTGCGCGAGACCGGGAAACGCGCCGTCAAACATGCCGCCGAAGCTACCGATCTCGGATAACGTGCGCTCGTTGAAAGTCCGGCGCGCAAGATCCTTAATCCGGTCGGTAGCGCGGGTGGCGGCGTCGATGTCAACACCCGCATCGCTGTATGAGATCGAATTTGGCATTCTTTTTATTTTTAGCCCCAGAATGAAGAACAAGTCAGGAAGAGGGGCTTGCCCCCGCTGTGGGAAGAGCGGGGGCAAGCCACCCTTCCTGACTTGTTCTATTTCCAGGTGTTTCTATTCAATGCGGATTACTTCTGCTCAGTCTTTCTCGGCTTGGGTGGTGGACCGAAGTCACCATACGCGATGAATCCCGAGCGCGAAGAGTCGTCCTTCTGCGCCATGCGCCCGGCCCACATGTCCTCCGTCGTTTCCTTTGCGGTCTTGATCGTCATGTCATTGTCTTTGCCGCGCGTCGTGATTGCTATCTCACCCTGCAAATCAGTCCGGTAGAGCTTCACGTTCGGATTTGCCGCGCGCAGACGATCGAGCACGGCCTGTGACGGGTGCCCATAACGATTCCACGCGCCGCACGACACGATCGCCACCTCCGGCTGCACGCGCTTCAGAAAATCTCCAGACGACGCGTACTTCGATCCGTGATGCGCGATCTTCAACACCCGGCTCCGCAGATCCAATTCCTTCGTCAGCAAACGATGCTCGGTCTGCTCTTCAGCATCGCCCGCCAACATCATCGAAAACGATCCGTAATCGAGACGCGCAACAATCGAGTTGGCATTTGCCTCATTGCCGCCCGTTGTCATCTTGTCTTTCGTAAAGAACGGTTCTGACGGCGCGATGATCGTCAACAGCGCACCGCCACCGAGATCGTATTTCGTTCCCGGCTGCGCATTCTCATAACGAGCGCCGCTCGAGCTCACGGCTGCTTTGTAGTCGTCGTAGAACTTCGTTAACGAAGTCGTCCTGCTGGTCCTTGTATTCGCGGGCGCTGGCTTCTTCGGAGCCGGCGTTTTTGTTTTCGTCGCCGCAGCTTGCGAGGGCGGCACACTCGGCGGTTGCCCGTTGTCGATCACGTTCAGGACTTTCACCGCTTTGAAAACTTCAGCCGCGCCGCCGATGTGGTCCGGATGTGGATGTGTCGCGATGAAATAGTCGAGCTGCTGAATGTTGTTGCGCTTCAGCGCTTCCACGACAGACTTGCCCTTCGTCGTGTCGCCGGCGTCGATGAGCACAGTCTTACCTGACGGTGAAGAGATGAGGATCGCGTCGCCGTTGATTGGACCAACATCGAGAATGCGAATCGTCAGCTCGCCGCCTGAGGCCGGTGGCGGCTGCGTTCGCCACCACGGCAGCACGTAGCGCCACGTGACAAACCCGCCCGC
>DATHTI010000462.1:0-25983 GCA_035463335.1 Pyrinomonadaceae bacterium
ACACGAGCAGCAGCTTCGGCGCGACGTGATACTCACGACCGATGATCAGCTTCTGCTGGTTACCACCCGAAAGCGCACGCGCCGGCAGCGCTGCATTTGCGGGACGAACATCAAAGCCCTGAATGATCTCCGCGGCGCGTCGTTGCACGGCGTTCTCGTCTAGAAAAACTCCACCCACGTAAGCTGCGACCGGCGGGCGATAATGAACTCCAAGTATTGAATTTTCCGCGAGACTAAAGTCGAGTAACAATCCGCGTCGATGACGATCTTCCGGTATGTGAGCAATCCCGAGCTCACGCCGGATGCGCGCGCCGAGAGATTTGATGTCCCTGCCTTCGAAGTTGATCTGGCCCGTGATCCGTGCCGGATCGACGAGCCCCGCGATTGCCTCGATTAGCTCAGTCTGGCCGTTGCCTTCCACTCCGGCAATGCCGACAATTTCACCACGTCGAACGTCAAACGATACCTCGTTAACACGCTTCGCTCCGGTGCCATGGACCACTGACAGGTTCTTAACTTCCAGCTCCGCCTGGCCAACCTCAGCGTCCGGCTTCTCAACACGCAGCAACACTTCACGACCAACCATCAGTCGCGCCAGCTCAGCCGCATTCGTTTCTTTCGTTTGCACTCGTCCGACCACGCGCCCGTCGCGCATGACTGTGACTTCATCGGAAATTGCAAGCACTTCGGAAAGCTTGTGAGTGATGATGATGACCGTCTTTCCCTGCTCGCGCATGCGACGGAGGATCACAAAAAACTCTTCCACTTCGAGCGGCGTTAACACTGCTGTCGGCTCGTCGAGAATCAAAAGCTTTGCATGCCGGTACAGCGCCTTCAACAACTCGACACGCTGTTGCTGGCCCACTGATAAATGTTCGATTGGCTCGTTTGGATTGACGGCGAGCTTGAATTCTTCGGAGAGCTGTCTGATCTGCGCCGCGGCGCTCTTGAGATCGAGAGCAAGTCCGCTGCCCGGTTCGGCGCCGAGGACGATGTTCTCAGCGACAGTCATCGTCTCAACCAGCATGAAGTGCTGGTGGACCATGCCGATGCCGAGGGCGATTGCATCGTGCGGAGACTTGATGTCGCGCACCTGGCCATCGACGAGGATCTCGCCGCTGTCCGCGGTGTAAAAGCCGTAGGCGATGCGCATCGCCGTTGACTTTCCCGCGCCGTTTTCGCCGACGATGGCGTGGATCGTCCCGGGTTTAACGACGATGTCGACGTGATCGTTCGCCAACACATCGCCAAAGCGCTTGGTTATTTGTCGGAGCTCGAGCATTAAGAGTAGCCACAAAAAGGCACAAAAAGCACAAATTAATTATGAGCCAATTGCGTCCGTGACTTTGATCTGGCCTTCGATGATCTTCTTCTTTGCTTCTTCCGCTAACTGAATTGATTCAGGCGTGACGAGATCTTTGTTGTACTCGTCCATCGCGTAGCCGACGCCGTCTTTGTCCAGACCGAACACGTGCAGACCCGGTGAGAAGCGGCGGTTTACGACGTCAGTCACGATGTCGTAAACGGCGTTGTCGACACGCTTCACCATGCTGGTGAGAACAAAGCCCGGTTTCACCATGTTCTGATTTGAATCCACACCGATGACGAAATGCGTGGCGCGACCGTTCTGTTTGCCTTGTTGCTCCACCGCGTCGAACGCGCCCAGACCGGAGTTGCCGGCGGCAGTGAAGATCACGTCAGCGCCTTTGCCGATCTGCGCGAGTGAGAGCTCTTTGCCTTTGCCGGGATTGTTCCACGCGCCGTCAGTAACGCCGACGTAGTTTTCGATCACGCGGATGTTCGGGTTAACCGATTTCGCGCCTTCCTCGTAGCCTTTTGCAAAACGATGAATCAGACCGATGTCCATGCCGCCGAGAAAACCAATCGTGCCGGTCTTCGACGATTTGGCCGCGAGTATGCCGACGAGATACGAGCCCTCGTGCTCTTTGAACACGAGTGACGCGACGTTTGGTAACTTGCTGACACCGTCTATGATCGCGAATTGTATGTTCGGGTAGTCTTTCGCGACCAGTTCCATGATTGGCTGCTGTGCAAAGCCGACACCGATGATCAGATCGAAATTGCGTTCAGCGAAAGCGCGCATCGCGGGCTCAATTGCGTTTGGCGTGCCGGGCTCGATGTCGCGCAGAACGATCGGAAGATCTCTGGCCGCCCGCTGCACACCTTCCCACGCAGCGGCGTTGAACGAGCGATCGTCTTTACCGCCAATATCGAAAACGATACCGACTTTGATCTTCGATTGATCTTCCGCGGCCGAGCTGCCGCCACAGGCTGAAATAAACAGCGCCACAAAACAAAGGACGGCTGCGAGTAGATATTTCATTCGTTAATAATTTCCTTCACTAGCTTCGGCTTCTCGTTGGGTGGCGCGTCTCCGATCTCGTACGTCGCTTGAATACGTCGCGCTGCCTCCGCTGCGGCATCAGCGTCAGCGCAGTACACAATTCCGATCGCGTCGCCCGCGCGTACCTCGTCTCCCAATTTCAACTCGGAAGTAAAACCAACCGTGGGATCCACTGTGTCTTCGATGCGCACGCGCCCGCCGCCGATTGCCGCGATCGCGTGACCAATCTCCGTCGTGTCGACTCGCGTGATGAAGCCAGAGCGCGGGGATTCTACCTTAACGGTTTCGCTTACCAAAGGCAGAAATTTGCCCGGCGCATCACAAACTCGCGGGTCGCCACCCTGCGCCGCGATATTGCTTCGCAAACATTCCAGCGCTTTGCCCGAGCTCAAGACGTCGTTCAAACGCGCATGCGCCGCCTCGATCGTTTGTTCGACGTTCGCCAGCAATAACATATGCGCGCACAGCTCCAGCGACAGATCGAGCACGGGTCGCGCCGCTTCGTTTGCTTCACCACGCAGGATCTCGATGCACTCCTGAACCTCGAGCGAGTTACCGACCGCGCCGCCAAGCGGCTGGTTCATGTCTGTCAACAACGCGCGCGTCTTGATGCCGCATGAGTTACCAGTGCTCACGAGCGCATGGGCCAACTCTTTCGCCCGCGCTTCCTCGCGCATGAACGCGCCGTTACCGACTTTGACGTCGATGATCATCGCGTCGAGACCCGCGGCGCCTTTCTTGGAAATGATCGAAGCGACGATCAGCGGTATGGCTTCGACAGTCGCAGTCGCATCGCGTAACGCGTACATCTTCTTATCCGCAGGCGCGAGCTCAGCCGTTTGTCCCGCCATCGCGTAACCGACCGTGTCGAGGACGTGTTTGAACTCAGTCGCACTAAGCGCCACGCGATATCCGGGGATTGACTCGAGCTTATCGAGCGTGCCGCCGGTGTGGCCCAGCCCACGCCCCGAGATCATCGGCACACAAACACCACACGCCGCAACGAGTGGAGCGATGATGATCGACGTCTTGTCGCCGACGCCGCCGGTCGAGTGTTTATCTGCTTTTGGTTTGGGAATATCTGAGAAGTCGAGGATGTTGCCCGAGTTGAGCATGGCTTCAGTCAAAGCCTGTTGCTCAGCCCCGTTCATGCCGTTCAGGTAAATGGCCATGAGGAGTGCGCTGACCTGGTAGTCGGCAATACGGCCGCTGGTGACGCCGGCGATGAAGAAGTCGATCTCTTCACGCGATAAACTCCGCCCGTCTCTCTTTTTTCTTATGACGTCCTGTGGTCTCAAGCTGTTTCCTTAGTTACTCTCCATCAGTACAGCGGCCTGAGCGGTCACAGCTAACCCCTGCCCCACCGCATCGACTCCTTCGCCCGTCTTTGCCTTCACACTCACGCACGCTGCGTCGATTCCGAGAACACCCGCGATGTTTTCGCGCATGGTGTCGACGTAGCTCCTGAGTTTTGGCCTTTCGAGCAAAATTGTCGAGTCAACATTCACTACGTGGAGACTGCGTTCGCGCGCCAACCACATTACGCGCGAAAGCAATTCAAGACTACTAGCACCACTCCACTGTGAATCCTTATCGGGAAAATGGACTCCGATATCACCCTCACAAAGCGCGCCGAGAATCGCATCCGCGATTGCATGCGACAGCGCATCCGCATCGGAGTGGCCTTCCGCGCCACGATCGGAAGCAATATGCACACCGCCAAGGATCAGCTCTCTTCCCTCAACCAGCCGGTGCGTATCCGTCCCAATTCCAATCCGTATCATCTCAGTTTGCACCCAGGATCGCCTCAGCAATCACGAGATCTTCGGCGGTGGTTACCTTAATATTCCGCGGACTTCCTTCAACAATGCTCACCGGAATGCCAAGCTTCTCTACCAACACGCTCTCATCCGTCACCGAAGGATCCGTCACATCCGTAACCTGATATGCCTGCAGCAACACGTCATAACGAAAGCACTGCGGCGTCAAAGCTCGTCGTAACAAGCCACGGTCCAAAGTTTTCACAACGCGCCGATCGTCGATCTGCTTGATCGTGTCCGTAACCGGAGCCGCAAGAATCGCCGCGCCATCTGTCTGCGCCGCGGCAATCACAGCGTCGATCTCCTCAACCGTCACAAACGGACGCACACCATCATGCACTGCAACAATCTCAGCCGTCGTGGCCCGGATCGCCATCAACCCACGCTTTACCGAATCCGCTCGCGTCACTCCACCCGGCACAACACGCGCGACTTTCCGCAATCCGAATTTCCCCGCCAGCGAAAGGAAGCCCGCAGACTCGGCTGCGGGCAGCACAACGATCACCTCGTTAATACTTTCACACTGCTCAAACACTTTGAGCGTGTGAATGATTACCGGCGTTCCTGCCAGAAGCAGAAACTGCTTGGGCCGATCGCTCGCCATCCGGGTGCCGGCGCCGGCGGCGGCAATAATCGCGATGTTCATGAAAGAGAGTTAGGAATTCCCTGGCGGCGTGCTGGCGGAGTTAGCTCTCCGTGATCGGCTCGCTCTCCGAAATGCGCACCGGCGCCGGAGTATTGCGCGAGTCGCGTACCTGGCGCCGCGAAGCGCCGTTGGTGCGATGAATGTCGCTGTGTCCGCCGTTTTCCGCTTCTTCCCAGAGACGGCCGAAGATCATCTTGCCGGCAGTTGTTTGCAACACGCTGGTCACTGCGATGTCGGCGTTTTTGCCGATCAACCGGCGCGCATTATCAACCACCACCATCGTGCCATCGTCGAGATAGGCCACGCCCTGATTGTATTCCTTGCCTTCCTTCAGGATGAAAACCCGCATCGCCTCGCCTGGGAGCACGACTGGCTTGAGCGCATTTGCCAACTCATTAATATTGAGTACGCTGACTCCACGCAACTGGGAAACTTTATTCAGATTGAAATCATTCGTGACGATCACCGCGTCGAGTTGCTTGCCGAGCTCGATCAGCTTCAGGTCCACCTCACGCACCGAGGGGAAGTCAGTCTCAACAATTTGAATGTCGAGCGAGCTGTTGTTTTGAAGACGATTGAGCATGTCGAGGCCGCGCCGCCCGCGCTGGCGCTTGGACGAGTCAGGTGAGTCAGCCACCTGTTGCAACTCGCGGAGAATGAACTGTGGAATGATTAAGGAGCCGGTCAGAAATCCTGTTTCAGCGACGTCGGCGATACGCCCGTCGATGATCACTGACGTGTCGAGAATCTTCAAATCGCGCCGCGCGACTTTATCACTGAAGATTCCGCCGAGGGCCGAGAGATCGAGATAGTCACCTTTCGCAGCGCCAACCATTAACCCGACATAGGCCATGAAGAACGTCAGTGAGAGAGTCAGAAAAGTCTTTACTGGTTCTTCCAGCGCAGTGGCGTGCTGGCTACTGATCAATGAGCCGATTAAGTAGGCGCCGATGATTCCTAAAATCGAGCCAGCCGCTGCACCGATGAGAGTTTTGAGAGTGGCGCGCCGTATCCGCAGCTCAAAAACGATGATGCAGAGAGCAATCAACCCTCCGAGAAGAGCCGAAGCCCACGGGCGGTCCTTTAGCGGAGAGAGTTTATATCCCGCTATCACTAAAATTGCCGTAAATATAAGCCGTATCAAAACGACATCGGCACGCATGATGAAGGCATACTACCATGCCGCTATCGGCAGCGTCACGGCAATCCTTTGCAAATGGGCCGTTTCAGCGCTTAAATGAGTGGCATGAGAAAACCAATCTTTATCGTTCTCGTCGCCCTCGCTTGTGTTGCGACATTCCACGACCTTGCCGCGGCGCAAAAGGGTGAGCTGAAGTTTCGAGTTCCGCCAGGCTGGGTCGAAGAAGAGCGAACGTCCAGCATGCGTGTGGCCCAATACAGATTGCCGAAAGTGGAGGGCGATACGGAAGATGCGTCGCTCGTCCTTTATTACTTCGGGCAAGGCCAGGGCGGCTCGACGGCGGCAAACATCGAGCGCTGGCTCGGTCAGATGAAACAGACAGACGGCAGTGCAGCCAAAGGCGGGAAGATGATAAATACCGAGACGGCTGGATTGAAGATGACGACCCTGGACGTGTCAGGGACGTACGTTGCCGAAACTGCACCCGGAAGCGGGACGTTCCACAACAAACCCAATTACCGTCTGCTGGCTGCGGTGGTTGAAACTCCGAAGGGGTCTTACTTCGTCAAGCTGGTGGGCCCTGAAAAGACAGTGACGCATTGGAACGACTCTTTTGTTACTTATATCAAGTCATTCGAGTTCAAGTGAAAAAGAAAACGGAAGCTCAGAGTTCAAGCTTAAGCTTGCTGTCTTGCAGCCCGAGACCGCAGCCTAAAGGCTGAACTCTGAACGGGAGCTCTGAACTTTTACTTGTACCGGTAAGTAATACGTCCGCGCGACAGGTCGTACGGCGACATCTCAACACTCACGCGATCGCCCACCAGAATCCGGATACGGTTCTTCCGCATCTTGCCGGAAATAGCGGCTAATACTACGTGTTCACTGTTGTCGAGTCGGACTTTGAAGAAGGCGTTGGGCTGTTTGTCGATGATAATGCCTTGAGCGGGGATCAAATCTTCTGCTGCCAATTAGTTTCTCCTTGGGTTGTTTTCCTCACGCCGCAACAATAACACGCGTCTTCAATCCACGCTAATCCGCATTTTCTGAACGCGTTCAAAAATCTCTTGACACCGCTCCTGACCAGGCGTACCCTGCTCTTAGTTGAACGCGTTCAAATTCAACTCAAGATGACGGCAAAGCACAAAAAGACGGCGACGAAGACGGTTAAAGGCGATCAGACCAAAGCGCTGATCCTCGAGACTGCCCTCGAGATGTTTCGCGAGCGCGGGTACGACAACACCACCATGCGCGCCGTCGCTGAGAAAGCGGGCGTGTCGCTCGGCAACGCTTACTACTACTTCCGCTCGAAGGAATATCTGATTCAGGCCTTCTATCAACGCCTGCACGATAGTCATATCGAAGTCGCACTGCCGGCGCTCGAACACGAGAAAACACTGAAAGCCCGCCTGCTGACCGTGATGCGGACCAAGATCGACACGATGAAACCGTATCACCAGTTTTCAGGCGTGCTTTTCAAAACTGCGGCGAACCCGGCAAGTCCCTTGAATCCTTTTGGAGACGAGTCTGATCCGGTGCGCCAGCAAGGCATTCAAGTCTTCGAGAAAGTGTTGGAAGGCGCGAACGCACGAATTCCCAAAGATCTGAAAGCAGAGCTGCCTTACCTGCTGTGGGTCTACAGCATGGGTATCGTGCTGTTTTGGATTCACGACTCGTCACCAAAACACCGGCGCACCTACCGCATGATCGATCACACAGTTGATTTGCTCGATAAGTTGATCCACCTCGCGAGCAATCCTTTCATGCGACCACTGCGCAAGCAGGCACTGCGACTCGTGGATGAGATCAAAGACGCAGTACCGGACGAGAATGACAATGAGCCACATAAGGCAGAAATGGCCTGACTTTTTTGTTTTTGTGCCTTTTTGTGGCTAAAGGAGCCTTATGAAAGTCGCAATCACTGGCGCCACTGGTTTCGTTGGCAGTCACCTGGACACTCGCCTGACCAGCGAAGGACACGAAGTGGTTCGCACCGCGCGGCAAGATCTATACAACGTCGAGCAACTCGCCGCTGTGTTCGCAGGCTGCAAAGCTGTCGCACACTGCGCCGGCATCAACCGCGAGATCGGTAATCAAACATACGCCCACGTTCACGTCGAAGGCACGCGCAACGTCGTCGAGGCTGCGAAGAACGCGGGTGTCGAGAAGATCGTGTTGATGAGTTTTCTGCGCGCACGACCGGATTGTGGCTCGCCTTACCACGAATCGAAGTGGGTCGCAGAAGAGATCGTGCGCAACACCGGACTCGATTACACCGTGATCAAGGCGGGCATCATCTATGGTCGCGGCGATCACATGCTCGACCATTTGAGCCACGCGCTGCACACATTCCCCGTATTCGGTCTCGTCGGGTTGAAGGAAAAGCGCATCCGGCCGCTCGCGATCGAAGATTTGCTGCACGTCATGCGAGCAGCAATCGTCGATCGACGCATGAAGCGGCAGACGATCGCGCTGCTTGGTCCAGAAGAGATTTACCTGAGTGAAGCAGTGCGCCGTGTCGCGGAAGTCGTCGGCAAACGGCCGTTAATGTTTCCGCTTCCGGTGGTGTGTCACAGGTTGATGGCGCGTGTGTTCGAACGGTTGATGAAAGTTCCACTCACCTCACTGGCGCAGATACGAATTTTGTCCGAAGGCGTTGTCGAGCCGGGCTCACCAGTTGTTCCAATACCTTACGATCTCGTGCCGACACGCCGGTTCACAGTCGAACAGATCCGCAATGGCCTACCGCAACCTGGTCCATTCTGTGCCGGTGACCTGCGCTGGTGTTCTTAGGAAAGGACAAAAAAATGTCCGACGATTATTTTCTCGATATGTGGGGTTGGGAAGGCCGCGTTGGTCGAGCACGTTACCTCGGTACCGGTCTGGTCCTGTTCGCTCTAAAACACAATATCGATCGCCTCCTGGCCGCTGGCTTTGGTTACCCGTGGGGACCTCTCAATTACTGGGTATTTATCACCCCCGGTGGCATCGCGACCCTCAAGCCCGCCGACTACAGGTTCTACGCTGTCCTGCTGACGTTTGCAGTCCCGTTTATTTGGATCGGTACTGTGATGACGCTGCGACGGCTCCGCGACGCAGGCTTGCCACTCTGGCTCGTGATGCTTTTCTACGTGCCGTTTCTGAATGTGATGTTCTTGCTTATCCTCGCTGCGATTCCCTCGAGGCAGCAGTCAGTCGATGAGCAATGGAAGATCGTTTCACGAATCGGGCGATTGATTCCGAAAAGCGAATTCGGCAGCGCTGTATTCGGCATCGTGTTAACAACGCTGCTCGCCGTAGTGGAAATCGTATTCAGCACCACCGGCCTCGGCAAATACGGCTGGGGACTCTTCGTTGCCATTCCGTTTTTTCTCGGATTGAACACGACGATGATCTACAGTTTTCACCAGCCTCGATCGCTCGGTAAGTGTCTGCTGGTGGCGTTGTTGTCAACCGGGCTTGTCGGCCTCGCTTTATTGGCGTTTGCGTTCGAAGGAGTCATCTGCCTCGCGATGGCGCTTCCACTCGCCGTCCCTCTCGCGCTGTTTGGTGGCTTGATTGGCTATGTGCTTCAGAAGCGCATCTCGTTTTCGACAACAAGGTTGCGCGTGGCTTCGGTCGTTTGTCTGGTGGTGCCGGGGCTAATTCTGCTCGAATACGGTATGGGTGAAACGCCGCCGCTCTACGAAGTCAAAACGTCTGTCGTTATTAAAAGCGATGTACAGACTGTTTGGACTCACGTAGTTACGTTTTCACAACTGCCGCCGCCGACTGAAACAATGTTCAAGACGGGAATCGCGTATCCGATTCGCGCCGAGATGCATGGTCACGGCGTCGGCGCCGAGCGGCACTGCGTCTTTTCCACTGGTCCATTCGTTGAGCCGATTACGGTGTGGGATGAGCCACGCCTGCTGGCATTCGACGTCACGGGCCAACCGCCCGCGATGGAGGAGCTGTCAATTTACAGCAACGTTCACCCGCCGCATCTGAATGATTATTTCCTCGCAAAACGAGGACAGTTTGAGTTGAAACCTTTGCCGGATGGCTCGACCTTACTGGAAGGAACGACGTGGTACCAGAACCGCTACTGGCCCGCGCCCTACTGGCATCTCTGGTCTGACTACGTTATCGACGGCATCCATAACCGAGTTCTGTTGCACATAAAATCTCTTGCGGAACAACAGTCACAAAGAAACACAAAAGCACAAGCCAATTTCTGAAATGTTTTTGTGCCTTTTGTGCCTTTTTGTGGCAATCTCTGCCGAATGGTCCAGATCGCGATCATCGGTGGCGGCATCGGCGGGCTGACTGCCGCACTCGCACTTCAACAATCCGGTTTTCAGGCAGAAGTCTTCGAACAGGCACCAGAGCTCCTCGAAGTCGGCGCCGCGATCGCCATGTGGTCCAACGCGATGCGCGTGCTTCAACACTTGCAAGTGTCAGAAAAGATCCTCGAGTATGCTGGTGTCGTCAACGAGCTATGCTGGATGGACCAGAACGGATTTCTGCTCAATCGCGTTTCGATCTCGGATGGTAAAACTCCCTCGATAGCCCTTCATCGTTCTGACTTGCAGCGCACGCTCTGGCAAGCACTGCCGCAATCGTCAATACATCTCGGACATTCAATTGTTGAGTACAGTCAGAAGAGCGACAAGATGATCGGGACTTTCGCGAACGGTCACGTAGTCGAAGCTGACTTTCTGATCGGCGCCGACGGTATTCATTCGCGCGTGCGTAAGCAGTTAATCAACGACGGCGAGCCGGTCAATCGCGGGTACACCATCTGGCGCGGCACGTCGCCAGTCACTCCGGCTGTACTACCGCCGGCAACTGGCATCGAGTTGTACGGGCGTGGAAAACGTTTTGGGATTGGTCCAGTTGGGTTAGGACGCACAGGCTGGTGGGCCGCAGCGAACACGGATGGGACGGATAAACTGCACGATTTGTACGTAGGGTGGTACGCACCCGTCATGGAATTGATCGAGGCGACGCCACCTTCGTCAATATTAAAGACCGTTGCCACCGATCGCGATCCAAACGAGAACTGGGGCACCGGACGCATGACCCTCCTCGGCGACGCGATTCACCCGACCACACCCAACCTCGGACAGGGTGGTTGCCAAGCAATGGAAGACGCGCTTGTCCTCGCGCGTTGTTTCGAAAAGTACGGCCCATCCGAATCCGCGCTGCGCCATTACGAACGCCTTCGCCACCCGCGCACCTCCACCCTCACCAAAATCTCGCGTTACTACGGTATCGCCGGCCAGTTGGAAAACGTATGGGCCAGAGCTCTGCGAAGGATGTCGCTCTCCGTCGCTCCCGAGCCACTGGCCCAACGTCTAATGCAAATTGTCTTCAGCTACGACGCTACAAAACTCCGCGTCTGAAAATCCGCGTTAATCCGCGGTTAATTACGGGTTGTTGGATCGTTATCCGATCTTGAGGTCATTCGGCGGTCAGTTTTGCTCAGCGATCGCGGTTTTCGAAGAAGACTTTGGCTCTCGCATAATCCACACCCAAGACTGGCAAATATGTAAACATTTCATCGTTTGAGTTCAACAAAGCGAGGAGAAGGTGCTTCCACGCAATATGGGCTTCACTGTCTGAAATTCGGGCTGATTCAGCCTGGCGCAGGATCCAACGTACCTTGTGAGATAATTGTCTCTGCCGTACTCTGCGACTTCGGGTTCGCGTAATTCTTCGTTGATGGTCCGACTCTGATATCGGATTCTTAACCGATAAAATATGGCTCACTCGCTCAATTTGTGCAGAACGAAGAGAGAAGATCTGCGCAAACAGCGACCGATTTACAATGATTAATGCCCGTAGAAGATGCGGTGGTTCGACCGAAGCCGCGTCTTGTAGACTTGCGATTGTTGAGGCTTCGCGAAGGACCCATTCCGCTTCCTCAGTAAAACTCCGCTCGACGGCTGCTTTCTGCTGTAATGATTTCGTGGGGTTTAGTAGCGATTCCAGTGTACTCCATCTCTTTCTAATCACAGCCGGCCTAACTTTCTTACGCGCAACAACATTAAAAACCAAGCTGCCGACAGTCTGTCCATTCAACTCAATCATCATTCGAACATAGCCGCCCCAAACAAAGATATCGAGTTCAACCGCAGGACCATATAGATCCTCAAATGTTCCGCGAGCGAATGTGACTGCGGGAACATCGCGTTCGTTGGGCGCATAAACCTGAACCCAATTTAAGCTGCGATCAGTGGAGCGAACACCGACTACGGCGGGGGAAGACATATCAGCTTCCGGTGTGCCAACCTCTGGTAGGTTGATTAACAAATTCATGTCATCGCGGTGCTCAGGGTTAAGCATTTCAAAACAAAGCCGGCCAAAGAGTGTTTTTGCCAAATTGCGTCGTTTAAGATTGTTCGATCTTGACTCTGTAAGAATCATCTTGAAAAACCTTTTACCACGAGATCTCTCAGATACGACCAACGCTCCCTTAGTAATTTCCTTTACGAGCTGAAGAGCAGATTTAAAAACGGCGTCTTCATTGTGTTCCAACATCTCCATGTAAAAATCGACCATCTGATCGGTCCAATCTTCGTCCAGGCATTTGCCCTCACCCTCTAAGAAACTCACTACGAATAAGTATTCCATTATCGATCGATGAGCGAATTTGTAATTGCCGTCTGCATCTCGATTGAGAAGCGATCTGCCACTTAGCTTCCAATCTTCCAGGGGAATACCCCACTCCTGGGCCAAAGTTACGAGCTGCGCTCTCTCTATCCTCTCCGATCCTCTACTCCGTCTATTCAGATAGAGGTCAACCGCGAGCCGCTCAGAGAACTGACGCAAATCATCTGTTTTCTGAATGAAGCCCTGCTCACGCTTCAACCATGCATCGATCATTTCTTCATAAAGCTGGTATGAGTACTGGATATCTCGATTAGATTGGACAATGTCGTCGACATGCGCGAGCAACATAGGGCGCACAGTGAGATTCGGTATTTTCTTGACTATGGCATGTGCTTTTCTTCGTCTTCGATATCTCCAAATCGGATAGCGTCGCTTAAGGTATTTGACAACCTGATTATCGTTGAACGGCGACAGATAAATCTTGTGGAAGTAATACTCAGCGGATTCTCCAGCGGCGCGAGAGCTTACTTTGATCTTCCCTGTCTCTCTCGGGATCTCTTCATCTTTCGAAAAGAACTGCGTTCGACAACTAATCAACACTCGCTCGAAATCTCTCGTTAAGTTTAGAAGCGTGCGCAGTCGCTCCGCGTGGTCTACCATCGCGAGCGTATCTTCGTCGAGCGCGTCCAGGAAGAGCACGCTACCGGCTCTGTCTGTGATCTTGGCGATGCGCTCATCGGCATCTGGAATTCCGAGCGGGATCAGAAACAACTTAAACGGTTTTCGAAAACGCCTCAGATGGCGCGCATAGTAATTTATCAACGCGCTGGTCTTCCCCATTCCGGAATCAGCCAACAGAAATATGAAATTGTGTTCAGTGGGATGTGTAAGAGCCCTATCCAGCGCTTCGAAGAGTCTCTGCTGGACACCGAAAACGAGGCGCGGCTCTTCAGCGCCGGCTGGATCGAGATTTTGGCACAAGGCGCGAATGTAGTAACGAATGGACCGGTGGATCCCGGCAACTGTGAATTCAGGACTAAGGTGTCGCGAGATTGAGCGAGTCTTTATTTTCGCAGCGAGCCATGGACCAGACTTAGTTGATAGCGTCGTAACGATGGTTACGAGGGTTCCGGCGATTGAGGCAACTTTGACCGCAGTCTTGAATGGTTCTGCTGGATTTAACGTAAACCATTCACGCAGGAGTTGTGGAATCGAGCTAATCAGATCTGATAGGAGGATTATCATAGTCGTAGAGCGCGACTGGCGAGGCTTGTGGACTCGGGAAACCGCGTCGGACGATATTAAAAAAGGAGAGCGGCCGTCAATTGTTTGGGCGACAAATGTCCTTCTAATCTCGCCTGTGGCAATATAACTTCCATGCAAGCCATTCAAGTTTCTCAAACCGGTGGGCCGGAGGTGCTGACTGCGGTTGAGCTGCCGGTGCCTAGACCGAAACCAAATGAAGCGCTCGTCAATATCAAAGCCGCGGGCATTAACTTTATCGATGTTTACCTTCGGGAGGGTCGATATCCCACGCCATTGCCCTGTATAAGTGGCCAGGAAGCAGCAGGTGTCGTTACTGAAGTCGGGAGTGAAGTCACGACGATCAAGCCGGGCGATCGCGTTGCTTACTCGAGCGTGCTGGGAAGTTACGCGGAGTATGCTGCGGTGCCGGCGAATCGTTTAGTGAAGGTTCCGGACGACCTCGACTTCGAGCAAGCGGCGGCGGCGATGCTACAGGGCATGACGGCCCACTATCTTCTTCACAGCAGTTATCCATTGAAGAAGGACGAGACCGCGCTGATACATGCTGCGGCCGGTGGTGTCGGGCTGCTGCTGGTCCAGATGGCGAAGAAGATTGGCGCGCGTGTAATTGCGACTGCGGGCACGCAGGAGAAAGCACAGCTCGCGCGTGATGCCGGCGCTGACGAATGTATCGTCTATACCGAAGCAGACTTTGAGACTGAAACGCGCAGGCTCACGAACAACGAAGGCGTGCACGTTGTTTACGACGGTGTCGGCAAAGCGACGTTCGATAAAGATCTGAATGTGCTGCGCCCGCGTGGTTACCTGGTGCTGTTTGGCGGATCGAGTGGGGCGGTGCCGCCTTTCGATCTGATCAAGTTATCGCAAAAAGGATCGCTGTTCATCACGCGACCGACGCTCGCTCACTACACCGCGACACGCGAGGAGCTTGAATGGCGCGCGAGTGACGTGTTGCAGTCGATCGCACGTGGAGAGCTCAAGCTGCGAATTCATAAAGTGTATCCACTCGCGGAAGCGGAGCAGGCGCATCGCGATCTCGAAGGCAGGAAGACCACTGGAAAATTATTACTTAGGCCGCGGATTAACGCGGATGAACGCGGATAGAAAAAAGCAGAATAGCAGAGGCGGTTCCATCCATTGTCGGTTCGTTCGTTGAGTAATCGTTGATGTCGTCGTGATAGACCGCGCGCTCGTCCTGGAAAGCTGCGAATGGGTCCGGTTCCCTGATCGAAACGCCGCGCAGGCTTTGGAAGACTTTCCGGTAAACTGGACCATCAACCAGCGCACCGCGCACCATCTTCTTCAATAAAGCGTTCATGAAGAGATGCACGTCCTTCGGGTAAATGCCCTCAAATGGAATGCCCGTGAACATTGACGTGCCCCACGGATTGCGGCCGAGCAGCCAGTCGATTTGTTTGTAAGTGAACTCGCGATAGCGTCGATCACCAGTCATGCGCTCGTACAAAAGACTCTCGGTTGCGAGCGCTACGACGAGATTGTTCGAGCACCAGATAAACGGCACGCCGATTCGATACGGATTGCCCGCGCTCTTGCCCAGACAGCGCTCGATCTCCTGCCGGTAAAAATCGGCGAGTTGTTTCTTCGTGCGCGCATCGACGAGATCGTAGAGTCGGAAATGGCCGATGTTCATGAACGGGTAGTATTGATAATGGCCGGCCTCGTCCTTTCCCATCCACGATTCATCACGCGCGAGCAATGCGTAACGTTTCGCGTCGCCAAGATATCGAGCGTCTCTCGTTGCCCGAAAGAGCTCGGCTGCGCCCCATTCCATGTCGTCGGCCCACGTCGTTTCGGCGTAGCGATAAGGCGCGCCGTACGAATTTCCCTGCTGCACACCTTCTTTCGCCTGGCCGAGTGCGTAAACTTCCCTGCCCGCTTGCACTAACGTTTGCGCGAACGATCGCAAACGCGGATCGTCTTTCCAGACTTGATAACCGAGCGCCATCGCCGCAGCGTAGCGTCCTGCAAGATTCGCGACGCCGTTTGATTCACTCTTGTATTGCCGCAGTCCCTGTGGCTGGCCGTCAGCAAGATAAACGACGCGGTAACTGCCCGGTCCCCAACCGTAGTCGACAGTCTCCTTTTGCGGTAGACGGAAGCCTTTGTGATCGCGATCGTCGGCGACCTGGTGATAAAGCTGATCGGGCGCGGGATGCAGGCGCAACATCCATGCAAGTCCCCACATCGCCTCGTCGAGAATATCGGCAATGCCGTTCGCGCCAGGTTGGCCGAGTGCGTTGAACTTGTCAGCGAAGACGCGATCGCGTGGCGCAAGTTGATAAGCGAGCAGCATCTGCGCGGTGGCGTTGCTGCTGGTTAAGAGATACTTCAGTTGATCGCCGGCGTCGTGCCAGCCGCCTGAGGCGTTGATGTACGTGCCCGAAGGTGTGCGGCCGTCGAAAGTGTGACACGCCGCATCGACGTAAGGGTTGTAGCCGCAACGTTGCTGTCGCATGAACTCGAGCAATTGATCGGGTATTTGATTATTTATTGTGCGGCTGACAGTGAACCTTGCTGAGCGTGCAGAGCCGATTTCGATCGCGTAAGAGCCTTCGGAGTTGAGCGAGGTGAAGTCGAGATCGGCGTGATGATTGAATTCGCCCCACAATCCGGCGATGGGATTAAGTCGTCCTTTAAAGACTACAGAGCCATCGATGGTCAGTATTCGGAATTCTTCAGGGAGGGGATCGTGACTGAAGACGATTGCGGATTTGGGAACGCCCGGGGCGAAGCCTAGTTGATTCAGGCGGATGTGTGGCTGGGCGTTGGCGGCAGCGACGAGGAAAATTGAAATACCGAAAGCCGTTAGGAAGCGTGTTGGGAGCATCAGTTTTGAACGGATTACAAGATTGACAAGATAAAAACCTTGACAGAAATTTCGAGCGTTTCCTATAGTAGCCGAGGTCATGAATAGCACTCGCACATTTTTCTATTTCGCCTTTACGTACCGCTTCTTCTTTTCGAAGGAGAGCGGACCGGCGAAGTTTGAAAACGATGTGCTGACGACCTGATAAAAAGCACAACACCTTCAACGAGCCAGCCGCGATCCTGAAAGTCGCGGCTGGTTTTTTTATTGCCCGGAGCTGGAATCATGGACATAGAACACTGGCGAAAAGAGATTGACGACATCGACGCCGAGCTGCTGCGGCTCCTGAACATGCGCGCCCGCCTGGCACTCAAAGTCGGTGCCCTCAAACAGGCCGCAGACCTTCCCTGCTGCGATCCCGAGCGCGAGCGCAACGTGCTCGAACGACTACAGGAGATTAACGACGGACCACTCGACCAACGCGCAGTTGGGAAGGTTTTTCGCCGGATCATCCGCGAATCGAGACGAGTTCAGGCAGCTATCAGCCAATGACCAAAGGAGCGAAAAAACCAAGAGTCGCGTTCCAGGGCGAGCGCGGCGCGTTCAGCGAAGAGGCGGCACTCAAACTGCTCGGCCCCGAGATCGAGCTCGTGCCAAGACGAACGTTCGTCGATCTATATGATAGCCTCGACCTCGCCCTGGCCGACTACCTTCTCGCGCCAGTGGAAAACAGCATCGCCGGTGTCGTCCACGCTTCAGTTGATCTACTCGAGGCCAAATCACTAAATACGATCGACGAGATTCAAATCAAGATCGAACAACACCTGATCGCGTGTCCCGGCACAACGTTCGACGCGCTCGAAACCGTCCAGTCGCACCCGACAGCACTCGCGCAGTGCAGCCGTTTCTTTGCATCACATCCCCGGCTCAAACGCGTCGTCGCCGACGACACAGCCGGCAGCGTCGCCGAAGTGATTCGCCTTGGCGATCCAAAACGCGCAGCGATCGCCGGCCAGCGCGCCGCAGAGCTGTACGCCGCAACGATTCTCCGCAAAAGCATTCAAGACCATTCGGAAAACTACACTCGATTTGTTTTGTTGTCGGCCCCGGCCGAACAGAGACCCAATCAACCTACCCCGCTTGTAAAGGAATACGCATCATGATCGTAAACATGTCATCCAACGCAACCTCCGACGAAATCAACCACATTATCGACCGCATCAAGGAATGTGGTTTTCAGGCCCACGTAGTTCAAGGCGCGGAACGCACCATCATCGGGGCGATCGGCAGCAGCGGGCGACGCTCGGAGATCGAAGCGTTGCGCGCCGCGCCCGGCGTGGCCGAAGTGATCCAGATCTCGCACCCGTTCAAGTTAGTTAGCCGCCAGTTGCGACAGGCTCGCACAGTCGTCGACGTGCGCGGCACGAAGATCGGCGGCGGCGATCTGGTCGTGATCGCCGGACCTTGCTCGGTCGAGTCGGAAGAGCAACTGATGGAAACGGCGCACTCGGTGAAAGCCTCCGGCGCAACCATGCTGCGCGGCGGTGCTTATAAACCGCGCACTTCGCCGTATGACTTTCAGGGACTCGGCGTCGAAGCACTGCGACTGCTCGAGAAAGCGAGCAGAGAAACCGGTTTGCCGATCGTGACTGAAGTCATGAGTGAAGCAGACGTCGAGATCGTCGAGGAGTATGCCGACATGATGCAGGTTGGTGCGCGTAACATGCAGAACTTTTCGTTGTTAAGAAAACTCGCGTGTGTCTCGAAACCCGTGCTTTTGAAACGTGGACCATCGGCGACGGTGAAGGAGTGGTTGCTGGCGGCTGAATACCTGCTCGCGGGTGGCAATGCAAATGTAGTGTTGTGCGAGCGCGGCATCAAGACGTTCGAGACTGCGACACGCAACACACTCGATCTCGCGGCAGTAGCGCTCGTGAAGGAGTTGTCGCACTTGCCGGTGCTTGCAGATCCTTCACATGGAACCGGCATGCGGAGTTTGATAACGCCGATGTCGAAAGCCGCGGTTGCTGCTGGTGCGGATGGATTGATAATCGAGGTGCATCCGTGTCCGGAGCGGGCGCTCTCGGATGGACCACAGTCGCTTGATTTACCGGGATTTCAGGAGTTGATGGAGAGCCTTGAGCCGCGGATTTACGTTTATCCGCGTAAATCCGCGGCTTAGGTTTATTGTCTTTCGGGCGCGCGTTTTCTCGGCAACTCTCGCTCTGTTCTTATGATCGTGCCATCGATCGCGTTGACCCAGATGTGAGTCGAGCCGGGATTGACTTCATCGGCGATGATCACGTGATAGAAAACCACTCCGTCTTTGCCGAGCTTGCCTGGTTCCTCCCAGCCTTTAGCTCCAAGACTGGATAAAAGCACCTTCCCCGGTTGCTGGCTGGTCGCGATCTGAATCGCCTGGTCCATATTTATCTTCGCCAGTTTGACCATCGCAGCCTGCGCGATTTCGCGCGCCTCGAATTCCAGTTGCCGCTTGCGCTCCATCTCCTGAACCAGCGCGGGGTCACCCGGTACGCGCATCTTCATTTCTTCCATCGTTTGCGCCTTGCGCTGCATCGTTTCAATCTTCTCTTTGTCCTGTTGTGTCAGGGTTTTCTCCTGCGGCTCCTGCGTCTCGACATCGAAACGCATCGCAAAAGCAGCGGCAGCGGCGCACGGCACGAGCAACAGCAACGAAACAGCGAACAGCAACGATTTCTTCCAACGTGTTTTCAGTTCCGGTTTCTTTAACAACGACATGATACGGGCCTCCAGGATGTCAGCATCGGCGATGCCTACGGTTGTAGTAACGGAGAGACGACGCAGAGGTAGCGCAGGGCTGGCAAGCTTTACGAGCGAGCGCGCATAAACTTCGGCGTTCAGGATGCGCTCCGCAACCAGCTCGTCGCAGCAGAGTTCACGGGTCTCACGGACCCGTCGTCTTAATAAAGCCGCAGCAGGATGAAATGAGACAGGGATAAACAGTAGCTCGTAAATCAAATTGAGCACGTAATCGCGCCGCGCTACATGAATGAATTCATGTCCGATCGCGGAGGTAAGTAAATCAATATTTCCTTCGCGCAAAAGTGACTCGGGCAAAATGATGACTGGATTGAAGAGCCCGGTCGTTACGGGAACCGGCAACGTTTCCGAGCGAAACACTCTTATCGATCCCGCGAGCGTGCCAAACTCGAGCTCGCAGCGACGAATGACTTCGGCGACGTTGTCGTTCGGTTCGATCTCGGTGGCACGACGTCGAATTGTTCGCGTAGTTTGCCAGGCTTGTATGAGCTTGAAAGTACTGTAAAGAAGAAACGCGAGATAGATTCCGAGTAAAGTCAGTCCGAGAGTCTGATTGATCTTGAAGGTTGACGCGAGCGCCGAAGAGTTGGTCTCAGCGAGCCGGGGCACGGGTTCGCTTGTGAATGGCGACGTGCTTCCCCTCGCGAACGTAGGGTCGAACAGGGTTGCAGGGTTCGGTTGTGTAACGTTGTCGAATAGCGCCCGCGATGTGGTAAATGCCGGGACTAAAAAGGCAAGACAAAGAGCGGTGGCCCAAACCCCGTGCCGGTAACGCGCGACGGAGTTTCGCAGCAGCCATGAACCTAACGAAGCGAAGCCCGCGATGAGCGCGACCTGCCAGAAGGCGTTCAGCAGAAACGTCAGCAGTAGCTGGCTACTCAGTCTCATCGGCTTTGTCCTCCTTCACCTGTTCGACTAACTGCTGAAGCCGCGCGAGCTTTTCGGGCGTGAGATGCTTGGTTTCCACCAGACTCATCACGAGGCTCTCCGCTGAGCCGCCGAAGAGCCGGTCGACAACGTCCTTCACGTGTTTGCCGACAACTTGCTTGCGACTGACGGCGGGTTTGTAGAAGTAAGCACGGTTTTTCAGGGTTCGTTTGGCTTTGCCCTTGCGCTCGAGAATGTTGAGCATCGTCTGGACAGTGGTGTACGCGAGCTCGCGTTTCAATTTTTGCTGGACGGTTTGCACGTTTGCGGGGCCTGTTTCCCAGAGTACGTGCATGATTTCCAGCTCGAGCGGCGTCAGGTTCTCGGTCTTCGGTCGCGCCATACGTGTCTCCTAAGTTTTTAGGAGTATAGGGAGGGGCCGCTGGCCTGTCAACTAATTTTTTAGGAGACACGTTTAACCGCGGCAGGCGCGGATCAGTGTAAAATCCGGTTTCACGTGAAGAGACAGACAATCATTCACACGCTCATCTACGGCCTGTGCGGCGGGATTCTGATCGTGTTGCTCAGGCTGATCGAGTTTCGGTTTCTCGTCGTCGAGCACTCGATCGAGATCTACGGCGGGCTCATCGCCGCGATGTTTGCCGGGCTCGGGATCTGGGTGGGATTGAAGCTGACGAGGAAGAAGGAAGTTGTCGTTGTTAAGGAAGTGCCCGTGCCGGCGGCTTCACAAGCTTTCGTATTAAACGAAGAGCGACTGAAAGATCTCGGCATCACGCGGCGCGAGCTGGAGATCCTCGAGCTGATCGCGCAGGGCCTCAGCAACCGCGAGATCGCTGACAAACTCTTCGTCAGCGAAAACACCGTCAAAACTCATTCGAGCCGCCTCTTCGACAAGCTCAGCGCCCGGCGCCGCACTCAAGCCGTACAGATCGCAAAAGAAATGGGACTGATCCCTTAACCCGAAAGTATGATTTTCCGCTGGAAACTGGAAATCATCCGAAAGTATGACGACAACACAGACCCGCGAACGTAGATTGCGCCTCGAGCTTTTCCAACTTATTCAGGAGATGTTGTCATGAAAAAAACAGTTTTGACGTTTGGTTTGATCTCGGGCGCGATCCTGTCGGCGATGATGGTCATTACGATACCCTTCGTCGAGCAAATCGGTTTCGACAACGGCATGGTCATCGGCTACACCACGATGGTGCTGGCCTTTCTACTCGTGTTCTTTGGAATTCGATCCTATCGAGACACAGTCGGCGCGGGACGTATCAGCTTTCTCAGGGCGCTTGGCGTCGGTTTGCTGATCGTAGCCATTGCGGGCATTTGCTACGTCATTACGTGGGAAATTATCTATCACAACTTCCTGACCGAGTTCGGTGATAAATACGCGGCCCACGTCATTGAAGGCGTCCGCAACTCCGGCAAGCCACCCGCGGAGATCGAGCGCGAAATTCAGGAGATGAGAAGCATGATGGAGCTGTACAAGAACAATATCCTGTTCAATATGGCCATCACGTTCCTCGAGCCGCTGCCTGTCGGACTTGTGATGACGTTGATTTCCGCGCTAATACTCCGGACGCGTAAACCAAAGGAAGCCGCTATGGAGACAGGATTACCGGATTTACAGAATTAACAGGATGAGTAAAAATCCCAAAGTCTTATATGCCCGTATTGAACCCGTGATGGACGGCGCAAATCCAATCATTCTCTACGACGGCGTGTGCGGGCTCTGCAATCGCTCGGTCCAGTTTTTACTGAAGCACGACAAAGCCGGGCGTTTGCGTTTTGCGTCGTTGCAAAGCGACTTTGCCGAGAAGGTATTGGGCCGGCATGGCCTGGACCCGAAGGATCTCGACACGGTTCACGTCGTGGAGAATTACGATCAGCCGGACGAGCGAGTGCTACAGCGGTCTGATGCAGTGCTGCGCGCCGGACGTGAGCTCGGTGGATTCTGGGCGGCGTCTTCATCGATCGCTAAAGTCGTCCCGCGCGTGCTTCGCGATCTAATCTATCGCCATGTAGCCACGAACCGTTATCGCATGTTTGGGAAATACGACACCTGCATGCTCCCCGATCCGGATCAAAGGAGTAGATTTCTTGATATTTAAATCTATCTTCATCATCGGTTTTTATCTGTGGCTCAGTATGTTTCAATCACCGCAGTTCGATCTGCTCATAAAGAACGGACGCATCGTTGACGGCTCAGGACGCGCCGCTTACTTCGCGGATCTCGGGATCAAAGACCATCGCATCGTCAGCATCGGCAAGCTCTCGCAGGCAACAGCCACGCGCACCATCGACGCGCAAGGTCTCGTCGTTGCGCCCGGCTTCATCGACATGCTCGGCCAGTCCGAAACTTACCTGCTGATCGATCCGCGCGCGATGAGCAAGGTGATGATGGGTATCACCACCGAGATCACGGGCGAAGGCGAGTCGATTGCTCCGATCAACGAGCGACAGATCAAAGAGCAGGAAGACTTTCTTAAGCGCTTCAATCTCACTATCGACTGGCGCACGCTCGACGAGTACTTCAAGCGTCTCGAGAAACAAGGCTCCGGCGTGAACCTCGGCACGTTCGTCGGCGCTACTCAGGTACGCGAGTACGTGATCGGTTATGACGACCGCGCGCCAACGCCGCAGGAAATGGACCAGATGAAGAAGCTGGTGGCTGATGCGATGCGCGACGGCGCGCTCGGTCTTTCCACTTCGCTTCAGTACGTACCCGCGCGTTTTGCGAAGACGGACGAGCTAATCGAGCTCGCCAAAGTCGCGCGACAGTACGGCGGCATCTATGCGACGCACCAGCGCAGTGAAGGAAACACGATCGACGCGTCGCTTGATGAAGTGTTTGAGATCGCGCAAAAGGCGCAGATCCCGGTCGAGATCTGGCACCTTAAGACGGCGTACAAAAAGAATTGGGGCCGTATGTCGCATGTGCTGGCGCGTATCAAGCAGGCGCGCGATCGCGGACTTGATATTACTGCCGATATTTACCCGTACATCGCGGGCAGCACCGCGCTGAGTGCGAGTCTGCCACCGTGGGCGCAAGAGGGTGGAGTCGAGAAGATGCTGGCTCGTTTGCGCGAGCCACAGATGCGCCAGCGTTTGAAGAAAGAGATATCCGAGGATCAAACTGAGTGGGAAAACATTTATCTGGGGAGCGGTGGGCCGAGTGGCGTTTTGATTAGCTCCGTCGTAAATCGCGAGCTGGAAGCGTTACAGGGCAAACGCATTTCCGAGATCGCGGCCGAGCAGAAGAAGGATCCACTCGACACGGTCTTCGATTTGATCCTCGCTGACCACGGCCAAACGGGCGCGATCTATTTCATGATGAGCGAAGCGGACATGCGCGCAGCGATGCAGGCGCCGTTCGTCAGTTTCTGTACTGATAGCGGCTCGCGTGCGACCGATGGTCCATTGGCGGGCTCTAAATCACACCCGCGTGGCTGGGGCAGCTACCCGCGCATACTCGGCCGCTACGTGCGTGATGAGAAGCTGTTATCACTTGAAGCCGCAATTCATAAGATGACGGGCGCACCGGCTGCGCGTGTTGGTCTACGCGATCGCGGTTTGATTAAAGAAGGCATGTTCGCGGACATCACCATCTTCGATCCCGCAAAGGTGATCGATAAGGCCACGTTCGAGGCTCCAAACCAGTATCCGGTTGGAATCGAGTATGTGTTGGTGAATGGAAAGATCAGCGTTGATAAAGGCCGGCGCACAACGGCACTCGCAGGTCGTGTCCTCCGCGGCAGCGGCTATAATCCGTAAGATCCGCGGTTAAACTTTGATATAAATCCGCTTCCGGTACAGTAGCCACATCAACACGAGCCACAACAAAATAAAAGCGATCGCATAAAACAGCGACGCATTGATCGGCTCCGCCCAGCTCAAAAACAGATTGCGATAGATCCATCCCTGCACGCGCCAGATGCCCATCACCTTCACCATCAACCCTGACCCCACAAATAACGCCAACGCGTTAACTCCAAAAACCTCAAACGGCCACGCCCAGCGTCGATAGCCCTGAATGTCGATCACCCAGTAACACAACGCCAGAAACTCTAGCGCCAGTCCCGCCGTGAACAGCACGTACGAGCTGGTCCATAAAGCCTTATTGATCGGGAAGAACGGGTTCCACGCCCAACCAAGCACAACGCAAATCGCGCCTGCCACAAACATCCCGACCGCTTTTTCATAACGGGTTCGCTCTGCGCGTAGCCAGTGACCTGTCAAGATCCCGAAGAGCGTCGTCGCCACAGCGGGAATCGTGCTGAGCAGTCCTTCCGGATCGTACACGCGGCCCTGTCGCCAGATGTGCTGTCGCAGAATCACGCGATCTATAAAGGACGCGATGCTTCCTTCCTTGCTGAGATCGCCGGGCGCGTACCCCGGCGCCGCCAGGTTCGTCATCACGAGGCAGTACGCAATGAGCAAAGCCACCGCGATCAGCAGTTGTGTTCTGACTTTAGTCGTTAAGAAGATGAGCGACGCGATCAGGTAACAGATCGCGATGCGCTGGAGTACGCCGGCGATACGGATCGTTCCGAGTTGAAAGTACGGAAAGCCGTTGAGAAACAGTCCCAGGCCGAAGATGATTGCGCTGCGCTTAATTACTTTGAGATACAGATCGCGTTTGACCCCACCTTCCTCGACGCGCCGCGCAAACGCGAGCGTGATCGACACGCCGACGATGAAGAGAAAGAACGGGAAGACGAGATCGGTCGGTGTCCAGCCATGCCACTCGGCGTGTTGGAGCGGCCAGTAGATGCTGGACCACGTGCCGGGATTATTCACGAGGACCATTCCGGCGATGGTGATGCCGCGAAAGACGTCGAGCGAAACGAGACGACCAGCAGGGTTTGCCGCGAAAAGCTTGGGGGACATTGGCCACAGATTACCACGGATGAATACGGATTCGTGTTAAAGTATCAGCCCGTACATGTCACTAATGCTTGCGGAGATCGCCGAGCAGCCTGCCGCACTCGAGCGCACGATTGCGGAAGAGCGCGCCAAGATCGCAAAACTCGGAAACACGCTCAACGCGCGCGACATCCATTTGATCGTCCTGGTCGCGCGCGGCAGCTCCGACAACGCGGCACTCTTCGGTCGTTACCTGCTCGAGATCACGACCGGCATTCCCGTTTCACTCTCAGCGCCGTCAGTTCACACGATCTACAACGCAGAGCTGCGATTGGACCACGCGCTCGTCGTCGGCGTCTCGCAGTCAGGCGAAGGCGAAGACATCAACCATGTTCTTGAAAGCGCGCGACGTTCCGGCGCCTACACGGTCGGCATTACAAATGAGCCCAACTCGTCGATGACGCGCATTGTCGATGAAACGCTGCTCACACACGGCGGGCGCGAGCGCTCGGTCGCTGCAACAAAGACTTTCACGGGCCAGATGCTCCTCTTTTATATGCTGGCCGCTCAGCTTGCCCGCAACGCCGTGCCGTTCTCGTATGAGGCCATTCCGGAATTCGTGGCAGGCGCGCTCGAACAGAAGCCGGCCATAGTCGAGCTAGTCGAGCGCTACGTGTTCATGGAAAACTGTGTTGTCGTTGGTCGCGGCCTTGCTTACGCGAACGCGTATGAGCTCGCTTTGAAGCTGATGGAGACGTGTTACGTCGT
>DATHTI010000463.1:0-2380 GCA_035463335.1 Pyrinomonadaceae bacterium
TACAACGCGAAGATCGCGGGCGAGCCTGGTCGCCTGTTTCTCGAAAAGGACGCCAAGGGCAAGCCGTACGAAGGTTACGAGATCGCTTCGAAGCCCGGCCAGACAGTCGTACTGACGATCGATCAGACGATTCAGTACCAGGCCGAACAAACGTTGCTCGCGGCGGTCCAACGTTCGCGCGCGAAGTCGGGGACTGTGATTGTTCTCGATCCGCGAAGCGGAGAGATCCTCGCGCTCGCAAATGCGCAAACGTTCTATCCGAAAAAAGTCGCGGAGACCAAAGCCGAAACACGATCGAACTGGGCGCTTCAAAACATCTATGAACCCGGTTCGACTTTCAAGATCGTTGCGTTCTCAGCGGCGCTGGAGAAGCAACTCGCTAAGCCCGAGGATCGGATCGATTGCCAGATGGGCGCGATCACCGTCGCTGGTCGCGTGATCAACGATCATCATCCGTTTGGCTCGTTGACGATTCCCGAGGCACTTGCGAAGTCAAGCAACGTCGCGGCGATCAAGCTGGGGATCAGAGTCGGCGACCAAACGATGTACGACTACATCCGGCGATTTGGCTTTGGTTCAAAAACGGGAATCGAGCTCCCGGGTGAGACTAACGGACTTCTGCGAAGAGTCGATCGCTGGCATCCGTCGTCGATCGGATCGATCGCAATTGGACAGGAAATCGGTGTCACTCCGGTGCAGATGGTTGCAGCATTCGGCGCGCTTGCCAACGACGGCTTGAGAATCGCACCACACTTGATTCGCGAAGTGCGTGATGCTGGAGGCAATATCGTCTATCGTGCGCAGCCCGAACAGCGACGTGTGATTAGCAGTGAAGTAGCGATTGCTTTGCGCGGAATGCTAGAACAAGTCACGCTCAACGGCACTGCGAAAAAAGCACAGCTCGACGGTTACTCAGCCGCGGGTAAAACCGGCACCGCGCAGAAGATCGATCCCAAAACGAAAGCTTACTCGGCGACAAAGTTTGTCGGCTCGTTTGTCGGCTTCGCCCCCGTGAGTAATCCGCAAGTCGTGATCATCGTCGTGATTGACGAGCCCGCCGGCGCATATCACGGCGGCGACGTCGCCGCGCCGGTGTTTCGTGAAGTTGCAGAGCAGGTTCTGCCGACACTCGGCATCGAGCCTGATATCGAGACGAAGTCCACGCCGGAATTGATCGCGCAGCAGCCCAACGAAAATCCCGAACGCGCCGCGAAGATTCGCGAAGAGCAGGCGCAGTCAGAAGAACAGCGGAAAGCCACAATGCCAACCGTGGACAGCAACGGCGGCCGGGGCGGAGAAGTTGTCTACGCTGTCTCGACGCGCAAGGCCATACTGATGCCGGATTTGCGCGGGCGCAGCGTGCGCGATGTAGCACGAACGTGCGCGCAGCTTGGCTTGCAGGTTGAAGCGCGTGGCGAAGGAAGAGTTTTGAAACAGAGTCCGTCAGCAGGGACAGAGGTAAATACAGGCCAGCTTATTTACGTTGATTTTGGGAGGTCGCAGTAGCGTTGCTTAACCCGACAGATGAAGAAACTCTCGAAGATGACGTACACTACGGCATTGCTGACTGTAGACGACGACTACGCAGCCAGCGTTCATCCCTCCGGGCACAACATCATCCCCCAAAACATGGGTCGAGCGGTGACGTGCGTCCTGCCCCCAGTCGTGTTGGAAGCTTTGCCGAGGTTTTGGCAAACGTTTCGATGAGCCAGAGCTCGCTTGCGAAGCTCGTCGAATGCTTGCTCGAGCCGGCCGCCAACACGCCGTCGCAGGAAGAAAAGGAAGAGGCCGTAATCACGTGAAGGTTGGCGAGGCAGCAGCTTTGATGGGCGCGAATGCGACAAGCATCAGCGCTGAGATGTTTGACAAACAGATAAAAGATTATTCCATCGACTCGCGTTCGGTAGGCGCGGGCGAGCTCTTTTTTGCGCTGTCGCAACAGGACTACGCCCGCGCCGGTTTTAATGGTGAGTTTGTCGACGCGCACAGGTTTATTCCTGACGCATTTGAGCGGGGCGCGATCGCGGCGGTCGCACGGGCGGACCATGTGAATAGCGACGCTTATCTCGAAAGCGTGAAGGATCGTCTGTTGGTGGTTGACGATGCGATCGCGGCGTTGCAACTACTCGCGCATCGTGTTTACACCGCCTGGGGAAAACCAGTTGTGGCGATCACGGGCAGCGCCGGCAAGACGACTGCGAAAGAGTTGACTGCACATGTTTTGAAGAGTGCTGGTCACCGCGTGTTGAAGAGCGAGCGGAATTACAACAACGGGCTTGGATTGCCGCTATCAGTGTTGCGCATGGTTAGTGAAGATCGTTCACCGGATCAATTCGATCTGGCGGTACTCGAGATGGGAATGTCGTCGCCGACACACGAG
>DATHTI010000464.1:0-17877 GCA_035463335.1 Pyrinomonadaceae bacterium
CGCCGAAGCCGAAATACGTCGTTTGTAACGCCGACGAATCCGAGCCCGGCACGTTCAAGGACCGCTACTTGATGGAACGCGATCCGCACATGCTGATCGAAGGCATGCTGATCGCCGCCTACGCGCTGGGCGCACGGACGAATTACATCTACACGCGCGGCGAGTACAAGTACCTGATCGACATCATGGACGTCGCGCTCGACGAAGCACGCGCGGCGGGTCTCGTTGGCGACAAAATACTCGGCACGGACTTCTCCTGCGAGATTTATACGCACACCGGCGCCGGCGCTTACATCTGCGGCGAAGAGACTGCGCTGCTCAGTTCGCTCGAGGGGTTGCGGGGCCATCCGCGAATGAAGCCTCCCTTCCCTGCCGTCTCTGGTTTGTATGCGTGTCCGACGGTCGTAAACAACGTCGAAACACTGACGGCCGTCCCCGACATCATCAAGATGGGCGGCGAGGCTTATCAGAAACTCGGAACGGAAAAGAGCGGCGGCACGAAACTGTGGTCCGTCTCGGGCCATGTCAACAGTCCCGGTGTCTACGAATTGCCGATGGGCTATGACGACATGGAAAAGTTCATCATGGAAGACTGCGGCGGGATGCTCGATAACAAGCAGCTCAAGGCCGTCATTCCGGGTGGCTCGTCGGTCTACATCATGCGCGCCGATCAGATTATCGGGAAAGACGTGCGTATGGATTATGAAGGACTGGTCGCGGCGGGCTCGAGTGTTGGATCGGGTGGTTTCATCGTGATGGATGAGACGGTCGATGTTTTCGAGTCGACGAAGAACCTTACTGAGTTTTACAAGCACGAGTCGTGCGGCTGGTGCACGCCGTGTCGCGAAGGCACTGACTGGCTGGTGAAGGTTTTCAAACGGATCGAGAGCGGCGCCGGCCGTCCTGAAGATGCGCAATTGATGCTCGATCTCTGTGACAACATCGAGGGCAAGTCGTTTTGCCCGCTCGGCGATGCGGCCTCGTGGCCGATCCAGTCGGCGATTAAACGATTCCCGGAAGATTTCAAGAAACGATTAAATGTCGACGGAACTAATTAAAGTAACTATCAACGGCAGAGATTTCGATGTGCCAAAGGGCGCGCGTCTGATCGACGTGTGCCGCGAAAAAGGTTTCGATATTCCATCCTTCTGTTATTACTCGGATCTCGCGCTGCAAGCGTCGTGTCGCATGTGTCTCGTGCGCATCGAGAAGATGCCGAAGCTGCAAACGTCCTGCACCATCATCTGCACCGACGGCATGATCGTCACCACGCAGAGTGAAGAGATCGAAAAGGCGCAGCGTGGCATGACCGAGTTTCTGCTCGCCAACCACCCGCTCGATTGCCCTGTTTGCGATCGTGGTGGTGAGTGTGAGCTACAGGAGATGACGTTCGACTGGGGCGGTCTCGAAGAGCGTTTCACCGAAAAGAAGAACTACTACGCCGAGCGCTATCTCTCGCCGATGGTGGCCAACGATCCGCAGCGTTGCATTCTTTGCAAACGTTGCACGCGCGTGTGCGACGAGTGGATGGGCGAAGAGGCGATCGAGGCAGGTGGTCGCGGCGCGCATACTGTGATCGGAACGTATCTCGGCTGGCTCGATTGTTCGCAGTGTGGCAACTGTATCGAAGTCTGTCCGACCGGAACGCTCCTCGACGCGACTTACCGACACCAAACACGCCCGTGGGAGCTCGCGCAGACAATCACGACGTGCAACTTCTGTTCGGACGGCTGCCAGATGTCGCTTGGCTCGCGCGGCGGTGAAGTACTGCGGTCAGTCGCGCGCGATCGTTACGTCAACGGTATCAATGGCGAGTTTCTTTGCGTCAAAGGACGTTTCGGCCATCCGTTCATCAATCACGAAGAGCGCATTCGCACGCCGATGATCCGCTACAAGAAAGGCGGCAAGCTGATCCCGGCAACGTGGGATGAAGCGATCCGTCATGTTGCGGAGCGTCTCGACGCTGTTGCAGATCAGCATGGACGAAACTCGATTGGCGTTATCGGCAGCCCGCGGATGACGAACGAATCGCTCTACGTGCTGCACAAATTTGCGACCGAGCTTGTCGGCACTGAGAACTACACGACCACGGATCTGTTGAGCTTGAGAAGTTTCTTCAAGAACCTCGGCGCGCCCCTCGCCACGCATCGCGATATTCGATACGCGAAGACAATCGTGCAAATCGGCGGCGATCCGAGCGAGTTGCAGCCGTTGACCGGCAAGCAGATGCGACAGGCAGTGCGGAATGGTGGCTCGACTCTCGTGCTCGTGAATTCTGTTCCGATTCGCTTGCGCGAACAGGCGAGAGTCTTTTTGCACGTCAGACCCGGAACCGAAGACGCGATCGTGTTGGCGCTTGCCGATCCGTCGAACGACAAGCTCACCGCGCAAAAGACCGGCGTCGAGGCGAGTGAGATCGATGCCGCGCGCCAGGCAATTGCAAACACTGAGGGCGACATCGTGATCATGTTTGGTCACGAGCTCAGCGCTGCGGCACAGGCTGTCATCGCTCAGCTCCCGCAGACGTTCGCCGCGGAAGGACGGCGCGTATTGCTGCATCCGTTGCCGTTCTTCAACAACAGCGTCGGCGCACACGCGGTGGGAATGATGTATGCGCCAACTTCTCCCAGCGAGATTCTCGACAAAGCTGGTACGGAGATTCGTGCGCTCTACATGGCCGGAAGCTTCCTGCCGGAACATCTGAAAGGGCGCGAAGCCGCGTTGTCACAGCTCGACTTTCTCGTGGTCCAGGAGCTCTTTGAAAACGAAACGACAGCCGCGGCTGACGTTGTTCTGCCTGCTTCATCTTACGCCGAACAGGACGGCACGTTCACGAATAACGACGGCTTCGTCCAGCGCGTGCGACAGTCAATTTCGCCGCTGCACCAGTCGAAGCCTGACTGGATGATCACGGACCAGCTCGCGAAAGAGCTTGGCATGGATTACGGATATGAGATGTCGGCGAGCGCGGTGTTTCGAGAGATCGGTGAGAAGGTAGCGCCGTTCTCAGGCATGCGTTATCCGCTGTTGAAGGACGAAACCCAGCCCGTGCAGGCGAAGTTTGAGATTGGCTCAACTGACGTAACAGAAGATCTCGCGGCGATTCGAGATCATGTTGAATCATTACCGGATGATGGCGAGAAAGTGATGGTGACGCCTGACGTGGGAACGGAATTGTTCCGCCTCGGTGGGCTGACGGAGAAAGTCGGGCAATTTCGATTGCTCGCCTCCGGCAACCCACGCCCCGAGACCACCGCGGTTTCGCCGTTGTATCAGATCCGGTCCGCGTCATCCGCGGTTTAATAATTCATGGACATTGCGATCGATATAGTCCTTAAGCTGATCGCCATCTCGGTGGCATTTGTCGTCGTGCTGCTGATCGTCGCCTACACGGTGCTGGCGGAGCGACGCGTGCTCGGCTTCATCCAGGGTCGCCTTGGTCCAAACCGCGTCGGCTACGGCGGTATCCTGCAACCCTTCGCCGATCTGCTGAAGTTCATTCTTAAAGAAGACATCGTCCCCGACAAATCAACACGATTCATCTACTTCCTCGCGCCCGTGATCGCCACGATGACGGCGTTGATGGCGATAATCGTTTACCCGTTCGGACCCGACATCACGATTCCGTTTACCAACATCACGATCCCGCTGACGATCGCGCGGTTCGATATCGGTCTGCTCTACGTGCTCGGCATCACGTCGGTCGGCGTGTACGGCATCATGCTCGCGGGCTGGTCTTCGAACAACAAGTACAGCCTGATGGGCGGCCTGCGTTCGTCGGCGCAGATGATCTCGTATGAGCTCGCGCTGGGCCTCGGCCTGATCGGCGTCATCATGATGGCGGGCACTCTCGATCTGGGACAGGTAGTTGAGAACCAGTCCGGCTGGCACGGTACGCGTTGGTACATTCTTTACCAGCCGCTCGGCTTCATCATTTACCTGATCGCTGCGATTGCTGAGACGAATCGCATTCCGTTCGATCTTCCCGAAGCCGAAACCGAGCTCGTTGCCGGTTTTCACACGGAATACAGCGCGATGAAGTTTGCGCTCTTCTTCCTTGCTGAATACATCAACATGTTTACGGTCTCGATGCTCGCCGCCACACTATTTTGGGGTGGCTGGAACGTGCCATTCGCGGATGTGCTGTTTGGCCGCGGCACGTTTCTCTTTGGTCTCGTGAGCGCGATCGGTTTTCTGGTTAAGATTTGCTTATTTCTGTTTTTTTACATCTGGCTGCGCGGGACGTTGCCGCGCTTTCGTTTTGATCAGTTGATGAATTTTGGCTGGAGGATTCTGTTGCCGCTGGCGCTGCTCAACATCTTCATAACAGCAACACTGATCTACTTCTTCCCGAACTTGTGAACTATGCTCCGGCCCGCGAAGCGGGCGGAAGCATAAAGCCTGGGGCGCAAGCCCCAGGGCTCGTTGAAAGAAAGATCATCTAAGCCCTGTGAAAACGGGCGACAGCGATAGACACTCAGGCTGTCGCCCGCATTCGCGGGCTTGGAAAATCGGCAATGCGTTCATACCTGGGGCTTGCGCCCCAGGCTTTATGCTTCCGCCCGCTTTGCGGGCTAAGGCAAATGCAATCCTGCTTCGCAGGTAATCAATAATGCTGGCGCTTCTTTTCATCCTGTTCGCCGGGCTGGCGATTGGCTGCGGCCTGGCGGTCGTCGCGCAACGCAATCCGCTCTACAGCGCGGTCTCTCTGATTGGCGTGTTCATCTCGCTGGCGTGCCTCTACGTGATGCTGGCGGCGCCGTTCATTGCTGCCGTGCAGGTAATCGTTTATGCGGGCGCGATCATGGTCCTTGTCGTTTTTGTGATCATGCTGCTCAACGTCGAAGAGGAGGAGCGGGGACGGCCACGACTGAAGTTTCTTGTGCCCGCTGCGATTGTGCTTTCCGCGGTCCTGATCGCGGAGGTCGCTTTCATACTCGTGACCGTGCAGGAGTTCAGAGTGAATCCCGGCTCGGCGCCATCGGATGTCGGACTGACACACTCTATCGGCGCACAGTTATTCACGAGATATCTCTTGCCGTTTGAGATCACTTCGATACTGCTGCTGATGGCGATTGTCGGCGCCATGACGCTGGCCCGTCGTGGCGGACTGCTTTCGCCGGACGCGCGCGTGATTCCGGGCGCGCAAGTGCTGCCAATCTCGCTGGTCGATCCGCACGCTGCGCCGGACGACTTGAGGCCGGTTAAATCAGACACGTCAGAAGAAGCAGCACGGGTTTTGGGCATAACTGATCGCAATCAAGCAGAGCGAGACTAAGACGATGGAACCACAGCTTTCCTGGTACCTGGCACTCTCCGCGATCCTGTTCACGATTGGTGTGACGGGCGTGATCATCAAGCGCAACGTGATCGCGATGTTTATGTGTATCGAGCTGATGTTGAATGCCGTGAACTTAACTTTCGTGGCGTTCGCAAGTTTCTTTCAGGACGTGACCGGGCAGCTCTTCGTGTTCATCGTGATGACCGTCGCGGCGGCGGAGGCGGCCGTGGGACTCGGGATCATCATCGCGATCTTTCGTAATCGTGAGTCACTGGATGTGGATGAGGCGAGCATACTCAAACTTTAACCGCGGATAAACGCGGATTTAAAGACGCGGATCTCTTTTCTAGATGGAGAATAATCTTCTCAGTCTGATCATCTTTGCTCCCCTCGCGGGAGCGGCGATCAATTGGTTTGTCGGACGGCGTGTGCGTGATGAGCGGTTCATCGGCATCGTGGCGTGCGGGTCCGTCGCGATCTCGACGCTCGTGGCGTTCTATCTCGCGTTTAAGTCAGGCGGCGCGTTGCGTTCTGAGGCGCCGGTGCTCGATCACATCTGGACGTGGCTGCATGTAAGTAATTTTCGCGCTGACTTCGCGCTCGGAATGGATCGACTCAGTGGAACGTACGCGCTCTTCGTCACGTTCGTCGGTTTGCTTATTCACGTTTTCGCCGTCGGTTACATGCACGGCGAAGACGGCTTCTATCGCTTCTTCGCATTTCTTAACCTGTTCATGTTTTCGATGCTGACGCTCGTGCTCGCCGACAACTTCGTGTTGATGTTTGTCGGTTGGGAAGGCGTGGGCCTCTGCTCGTACCTGCTCATCGGTTACTACTTCGATCGCAAGGAAGCAGGCGACGCCGCGAAGAAGGCGTTCATCACAAACCGCATCGGCGACTGGGGCTTTGTGCTCGGCATCATGCTGACGTTCTTCGTCACCGGGTCAGTCAGCTTCTTCGCGAACCCGGCTGCTGGTGAAGCTGCACACACAGCGCTCTCGTTCTTCAGGAACCAGCCGGTCGAGTCGTTCACTGCCGCAGCCATATTCGCAGGCGGTGCGACGTCGATCGCGGTGCTGCTCTTTATCGGCGCGGCCGGTAAGAGCGCACAGATTCCGTTATATGTCTGGCTGCCTGACGCGATGGCGGGTCCGACGCCAGTCTCCGCGTTGATTCATGCGGCAACGATGGTCACGGCCGGCGTCTACATGATCGTCCGCTGCTCGGAGATCTTCGTACACGCGCCTACAGCGATGTTCATCGTCGCCATCATCGGCGCGGCCACCGCGCTCTTTGCAGCGACCATCGGTCTCGCACAGAACGACATCAAGAAAGTTCTCGCTTACTCGACGATCTCGCAGCTTGGTTACATGTTCCTCGCGTGTGGTTTGGGCGCGTTTATCGCCGCGATCTTCCACGTCATCACGCACGCATTCTTCAAAGCGCTGCTCTTCCTCGGCTCGGGCTCGGTGATCCACGGCATGCATCACGAGCAGGACATGCGACGCATGGGCGGGCTGAAGAAATACATGCCGATCACGTTCGCGACGATGGTGACTGGCTGGCTCGCGATCAGCGGTGTGCCACTCTTTGCCGGCTTCTTTTCGAAAGACGAGATCCTCTGGCGCGCCTGGAGCGCGCCCGCGTTTAGTTTGCCGTCGACCGGGTGGGCCAAGTTTCTCTGGTTCATCGGCGCGCTTACTGCGTTTCTGACGGCCATCTACATGACGCGCATGATGGTGATGACGTTCTGGGGCAAAGAGCGCTTCCGCGAGACGCCCGAATCAAAACAACAGGAGCCCGATCATCATCATGGACCAGTTGAGCCACACGAGTCGCCGTGGGTGATGACGCTGCCGTTGATCGTGCTGGCAGTGCTCTCGACTGTAGGCGGTTTCATCGGTGTGCCTTATGCGTTGAGCTCGGTGTTCACAGATCGAAACGTCAATGTTCTCGAACACACACTCGAGCCTGTCGTGGCAACAGTGCCGCCTGGATTGCATTCCGAGGTAGGTTCTGCACCCGTGGGTGAATCGCATGGGCCCGCGCCTGTGCCCGCTCCGGCTGATACGCACGCGACGGCCGCCGCCGCGCATTCGCACGAGGAGATCATCGCGGAGCGTCTGCTGGCGGGACTCTCCGTGCTTATTGGCCTCCTTGGGATCGGTATTGGCTGGTACATATTCCAGAAACGGCCGCTGCTGCAGATGCCGCGCTTGCTGGAGAACAAATACTACGTTGACGAAGTTTACGATGCGGCGCTCATTCGCCCGATCGAAGCGGGCTCGCGCGAAGGTCTCTGGAAAGTCATCGATATGGGCGTGATCGACGGGTTGCTGCACTCGATCGGTGAAGCGGTGACGGAGATGGGACGGCTCGCGCGTCACCTGCAAGGCGGTTTCGTGCGCGCTTACGCGGCGATCATTCTGTTTGGAGCCTTGATCTTAATCGGATTGTTTGCGGCCTTTGGTTTTCCGCGTGCGTAACCACAGACTGAACGGATCTTTTACGGATTGATGCCTTATTTGTTGACCATACTGATTCTGCTGCCGGTTGCCGGTGCGCTTGCGCTCGTGGGCTACAGCTTTGTGTCGAGCAGGCGGGAGGAGCATTACCGTTGGATCGCGCTCATCGCGACTGTCGCGACGTTTGTCGTCTCTCTTGTATTGCTCCGCGGTATTGGTGCGAGTGGCGCTGAATTGCGGTTCGAAGAGAACGTGAGCTGGATCGGCTCGATTGGCGCGCGCTATCACGTTGCGGTTGATGGTGTCAGTCTCTGGCTTGTCTTGTTGACGACCCTGCTGATGCCGATCGCGATCCTGTCGAGTTGGACCTCTATTAAGAAACGACAACTCTCCTACTACGTGTTTCTGCTGATCCTCGAATCGGCAATGATAGGCGTGTTCGTTTCGTTCGACCTGCTGCTCTTTTACCTGTTCTTCGAAGCGTCGCTCGTGCCGATGTTCTTCCTGATCGGAATCTGGGGTGGCGAGCGTCGCATCTATGCCGCGGTAAAGTTTTTCATCTACACAGCGGTCGGCAGCCTGCTGATGCTTGTCGGCATCATCTCGCTGTACTTCCTCTATCACACGTTTGACTACGTGACGCTCATGCAGGCAATGACGGCGAACCCGCTGCCCGAGCGCGCCGAGTTCTGGCTGTTTGTCGCGTTTGCACTCGCGTTCAGTATCAAAGTGCCGGTCTTTTTCTTTCACACGTGGCTCCCGGACGCGCACACCGAAGCGCCAACAGCGGGCTCGGTGATTCTCGCGGGCGTGTTGCTGAAAATGGGAACGTACGGGCTGATGCGCTTTAACCTCGGCCTGTTTCCGGATCAGTCGCGCAAATGGGCGTGGGTCATCATCATCCTCGCCGTAATCGGGATCATCTACGGTGCGCTCGTGGCGATGGTCCAACCCGACGTCAAACGCCTCGTGGCATATTCGTCGGTGAGCCACATGGGATTCGTCGTGCTCGGATTGTTCTCTTTTACCGAGCTCGGCATGCAGGGCGCGCTGTACCAGATGCTCAACCACGGCGTCTCGACGGGTGCGCTGTTTCTCTTCGTCGGCTTCATTTACGAGCGACGGCATACGCGCATGATCAGCGAGTTTGGCGGGTTGGCGAAACCGATGCCCTGGTTTTCGACCCTCTTCGTGTTTGCGTCATTGTCATCGATCGGACTGCCGTTCTTAAATGGATTCGTCGGCGAGTTTTTCATACTGATTGGGATGTGGACGTCGCGGGCGGTTAGTCGCCCGTGGCTCACGACGATGCTCGCGGCGACGGGTGTGATCTGGGCGGCGGTTTACATGCTTTGGATGTTGCAGCGTGTGGTGTTTGGGAAGATCACGAATCCGGAGAATGCGGAGCTGCAGGATTTGAACAAGCGTGAGGTCGGGCTGCTGGTGCCGCTGCTTGTGCTGATGCTTTTCATGGGTGTTTACCCGCGCGTGTTTTTAGATCGTTCGAAGGCGAGCGTGGAAGTGATTCGTGCACGCGTTACGTCAAGCCCGGCGGGCGGCTCTTACACAACAGAAGTTAGATGAGCTCATTTTTCGCACAATCTGTGATGCCCATAATCAACTGGTCGTTAATCGCGCCGGAGGTGATCGTTTGTGCGGCGGCAGTCTTAGTGATGCTCGTTGACGCCTTCGTGCGTCCGACACAGCGCTGGATTACGGGCACCATTTCGCTCGTTGGCATCGTCGCCGGCGCGGGCAGCACAATCTGGCTGTGGTCCACGGGAACAGCGGCGCCCGATGCCTTCAACGGCATGATCGTGCTCGACGAGCTGCGTCTCGGCTTTACTTTGGTATTCCTGCTCGTCTCAGGCCTCACGTTGCTTATTTCGACAGTCTGGGTTGAGGGCGAACAACTGCCTGCCGGCGAGTTCCATTCACTGCTGTTATTCGCGACGGTCGGCATGATGTTGATGGCCTCGGGAAATGATCTCGTCATCATCTTCCTGGGTCTCGAGATACTCTCGATCGCAACCTACGTGATGGCGGGATTCCGTCGCACTGACGTGCGCTCGAACGAGTCGTCACTGAAGTATTTCATCCTCGGCTCATTCTCGTCCGCGTTTCTGCTTTACGGTATCGCACTCATCTACGGCGCTACATCGATAGCCGAGCCCGGCCCCGGCGGCTCGCTCAGCCGGATTGTCGCGGGCACCACCAACATCGCCGAGATCGCCACACGCGTGGGCCAGGCGCAGTATCCCGCGCTGCTGTTTGCAGGCGCCGCGATGATGCTCGTCGGTTTTGGCTTCAAGATTGCGACCGCGCCTTTCCACATCTGGACGCCGGACGTTTATGAAGGCGCGCCCACACCAGTCACGGCGTTTATGGCTGCGGGCCCGAAAGCCGCGGGTTTTGCGTCGTTCATGCGCGTGTTCATATTCGGTTTGCCATTCGTTGTTTCTGCTTCGACTGCAACAGGCGGGAACCTGCATCAACTGTGGGTCAACGTGCTCGTCGTCATGGCGATCCTCACGATGACGCTCGGCAACGTCGTGGCAATCGTGCAGAACAACGTCAAACGCATGCTGGCTTACTCGTCGATCGCACACGCCGGCTATGCTCTGGTCGGTTTTATCGCAGCCGGATCGACTGCCGATCCGACACAGCGCAACACCGCAATCACCTCGGTCGTGTTCTATCTTTTGACTTACGCGGTGATGAACATCGGCGCTTTTGCCGTGGTGCAATTGATCGCGCGCAATGGTGACCGTCGCACAGCCATCGAAGACTATCGCGGGATCGGATTCGAGTCGCCGGTGCTCGCGTTTTCGTTGAGCCTTTTCATGTTGAGTTTGCTGGGCATGCCGTTAACTGCCGGCTTCATGGGCAAGATCATGGTGTTTGGGGCGGCGATCGAGCAGAAGTATTACGGGCTCGTGGTCGTGGGCGTGCTCAACACCGCCGTCTCGGCTTATTACTACCTGCGACTGATCATAGTGATGTTCTTTGGTGAACGAACGATGGCGTGGAGCGCGCCGCGAATTCCGGCGAGTATGGCTACGGCGCTCGTGATCACTGTGCTCGGCGTGCTCTATCTCGGAATTTTTCCGGGTCGTGTGCTCAATGCCCTGCAAACGCGGATCGAGGCCCAGTTGTTTACACAGCGTTCGAACCAATTACACAGATAGTGCCGGCCGAAAGTCACGCTCAACTCATCCAGGAACAACTTGGCGAGTCATGGCTGCCACGAATCTACCGCGACCGCATCCTCAAGCTGCGCACGCGCTCCTATCAGTTCGAGAGCGCCAAGCCGGCGGCGCGTGTCGAAATACAGCACACGCTGCTCGGTGTCGAGCTGAAGGTCGGGCGGCGGCGGCTTCTCTGCCCGGATCTCGCCACGGCGAGGTACTTATCGGTCTTTGCGCGCCTTGGCTGTAAGGCTGTAGCAGTACCGTACGACATAACAAAAATCTCGCATTTAGCGGACGAATTGGAGTCGTCGTGGTATAGAATGTTTTTACTGGTTGAGCAGGAAGCGCGCGCAGAAAGCACGCGTCTTAAAGCGAGACTTCGTGGCCTGCTAATTGCTAAGATTCGCGCAGACATTGAGGAGGCTGGACCGGGCACGCGCGTCCCGGAGTTCAGGCAGACGACAAAACAGCGGACAAGATAATCTCAGACGAGCTAACGACATCAGAATGGATCCAAACTTGACACCCCCCAATACTCCGCTCCCTTTCCCATTCAACCAGCAGAACTTCTGCCGGTACGAGCCAATCACCCAAAGCATTGACGAGGCGCGGGTGCTCGTAATCGACAACCTGCTGCGCGACGACCGCGATCTGTCTGCGGTGGCGCGCGCCGAATGGGGCGTAACACTCGACGCCGAAATGCGACGCGAGCGACTCATCGCCGGCATGGCGGTGGAAAACATACTCAACAACATTTCTCGACTCGTGAAGCGCCCGACAACCGACGTCGCGCACCTTTCCGAAGTCGCTACCGCCACGAAACATTTTACGCCCGACGCGATCGTGCTCAGCGGCACGTTGCGCGATTTCGATTATTACCAGCAATCGATACTGGAAGATTTCAGTGACTTCATCCGCGAGACAAAAACACCGGTGCTCGCGATCTGCGGTGGTCATCAACTCGTCGGACTGAGTTTCGGTGCGCGCGTTGTCACCCTCGACAAGCTCGAGCAACACGAGCAGCGCTCGGCGCGTCCGTACGAGTACCAGTATCGCTTCATTCGCATCACCGAGCCGGCAGATCCGATTTTCAAAAACATTAACTGCTCGGATCCGGAAGCGCCCGCGCGTATCCTGCGCGTCTGGCAAAATCATGGCCTGCAGCTCGATCGCGTCCCGGAAGGATTCGAGCTACTCGCGACGTCGTATCTCTGTCGCAACCAGATGATGGTGAAGCGCAGCGACGGGCAGATGATCTATACGGTCCAGTTTCATCTCGAGAAGTCGTTCGAAGACTGGAACAAGAGTCGCACACGCTGGCAGCATCCGAACGACTCGCGCGATGGTCGCATCCTGTTTGAGAATTTCCTGACGCTCGCCGTCCAAAATTGACGCCACTCACGCAGAAGAGTCTTGCGCGTGCGGCACGTGAGCTCGCCGCACGCGACGAGATGCTGGCGGGAATTCATGCCACGTACGGCGATCCTCCGCTCTGGCGACGTGCCGCCGGGTTCACCACGCTCGCACACATCATTCTCGAGCAACAGGTGTCGCTGAAGTCTGCGAAATCGATGCTCGTGCGTTTGCAGAGTGCGATTCAGCCATTCGAGCCGGAGCGGTTTCTGGAGCTCGGCGATGCTCACTTGCGTGGTCTTGGTGTGACGCGACAGAAGTCGGCGTATTTGATCGATCTCTCCGCCTCGATCGTCAATGGTCATTTAAACTTTACGAAACTGGCGCGCATGAGTGATGACGAGGCGCGGCTGGCGCTGACGCGGATCAAAGGCATCGGACTGTGGAGTGCGGATGTGTACCTATTGATGGCGATGCGCCGCGCGGACATCTGGCCCGCTGGAGATCTGGCGCTGGCTGTTGCGATGAAGGAGTTGAAAGGATTAGGCGCGAGGCCCGGCCCTTTGGAGCTTGAGCAACTCGCCGAACACTGGCGCCCACATCGCGCCGTCGCCGCCCGAATGCTCTGGCAGTACTACCTCGGAAGAAGAAGTACACAAAAGGCACAAGAGGACAAAAAGCACAAAAAAGAAATTCAAGTTTAGAGTTCAGCCTTTAGGCTGCTGTTTTGAGAAAGACCGCTAAAGCATGAACTCTGAGCTTTCTTTTTGTGCTTTTTGTCCTTTTGTGCCTTTTTGTGGCCCTACTTGGAGATTGTTGACGCGGTTGTAGTGGCTTGCGGCACGGTCAAATCCGGTGTCAGTGGCACGTTCTCCATCGTCAACTTGACGAGGTCATCAACCACCGCCGTAAGGTCATTCGTCTCGCGATAAACCTGGAGCTGCCTGTCAGCAGACGTGCCACGCTCAAGAATCGTGTGAACGTGCTCAATATCTTTCCTCGATCCAAGCTCATCCACCACGTCATCAACAAACTCCAGTAACTCCAACACGAGATCGCGTACCGGCACTTCCGTCTGCTTCCCAAAATCGATCAACTTCCCCTCGAGCCCGTACCGCACGGCGCGCCACTTGTTCTCCTGTATCAACATGCGTCTATACAACCGGAACCCCAGATTACGATCGATCAACTTATTCAACTTCGCCACGATCGCCTGGAACAGCGCGGCAATCGCGATCGTGTCGTCAACGCGCGTGGGAATATCACAAACACGAAACTCGAGCGTCGGAAAGTATGGATGCGGGCGGATGTCCCACCAGATCTTCTTGCCGTCGTTGATGCACCCGGTCTTGACCAGCAGATCCACGTAACGTTGAAAATTAGCGTAAGAATCGAAGTGATCGGGAATGTCTGTACGTGGAAACTGCTTGAAGATCTCTGTGCGATACGACTTGAGCCCGGTGTTGTGTCCCATCCAGAACGGCGACGACGTCGAGAGCGCGAGCACGTGCGGCAGAAAATAACGCGCCGCATTCATAATGTGAATCGCCCGCTCGCGATCCGCCATGCCGACGTGCACGTGCAGCCCGAAGATCAACAGCGACCGCGCTACTGTCTGAAGCTCCTGCACCAGCAGCTCGTAACGCTCGTCGTCGAAGATCTTCTGGTCCTGCCAGCGCGAGATCGGATGCGTCGAAGCGGCGACGATTACGAGACCGTTCTTCCTCGCCAGGCCCGCAATGATACTGCGTAGACGCGTGATGTCAGTGCGTGCTTCCTGGATGTTGCGGCAAATGCCCGTGCCGACTTCGACCATCGACTGGATCATCTCGGGCTTGATTTGCTCGCCGAGCAGCATCTTGCCTTCCTCGAGAATCTCCGCCACGTGCGAGCGCAACTCGCGCGTCTGCGGATCGACGATCTGAAACTCCTCTTCAATGCCCAGTGTAAATTGATCGAACATTTGTCCTCTTTCCATCTGAACTACGAGTCCAGGAACTTCGCAATCATGCGCCAGTCAGGCTTCACCTTGCCCATGAACTCGTGTCGCAAGTGCTTCCACATGCTGCCCGGCGAGTGAACCGGACTATAAAGATCAAAGTGCACGTACCACGTGCGAGGCTGGCCTTCCTGAAACAAAAAGTGCAACACCGCCGCGGCCCTTCGCTTTTCGTAAAAACCACCCGTGGTGTCTTTGTGGTTTGCCATCATCCGCGTGAAATCGTTGCGGCGCGATAATGTCGATTCGATCATCGGCCACGCCTCGAACTGCAATCCCACACCACCTTCACCATATACGTTAGTTATTCTTTTGACGAGATGCCAGAGCCCCTTCGCATCCATTCGCTTCAGGAGCAGCAGCAGCGCCTGCTTTTTGTCGAGCGGCCATGAATCGAAAGCGGCTGCATCGCTCTCCGCGCCCCACAAGCCGGCGAGTTTTCCTTTCAGCATCTCCTTCGTCTCGCCGGAGAGATCAGCCCACGTCAACAAACGTTCCGGCGGCGGAGTTTTAGCCATTGGAGACTTCACGTTCGAGTATGGCCCGGACGTCGTCTGCCAAGCCCTGAAACCTCAAGCCCACACCGCGACCGGGATTGCTGTATACCACAACTGCATTCGCCACCACCTGCACATCATGCCGGAAAGGTATGCGCACGAGCAGCAGCGCGCCTTCGGGAATCTCGGCTTGCGTGTTCATGTAGAGCCCGCCGGGGCTGATGTCTTTAGTGCTCGCGATGCCCGTAACGTCTTTACCGTCGAAAAACACATCGACGATCAGCCGCGAGCGGTCGTGACTTCTGCGCTCATCCTGTGATTCAAAGCCTCGGTCTTTGTCGTCAGGCACTGGCGTCTCCTGAGTAGTGTGGTGATTTAGATTCCTCTGTGCAACCAGAGAAGATTGTACCCGTTTTCCGTCACTTTTTGCTGATGATGTAGGTAGGCACCATGCCGCCGCCGGAGCTGACGTTGGCGAGCTCAGTAAAGGAAAGTCGCGTAAATGCCGACCCGACTTTGCCGTTGAACAACAGCGGATCGAGGTCGACGAGCTGTTCCGCGAATTCGATGCGACCATCGTCAGTCAACGCCGGGAAAGTCTCGCGGGCGGTGGGCACACGTTCCTGCACGAGATAATCGCCATCGGCGAGGGCGTTGTTGATAGCTTCGTCCCAGCCACGCTGGTCAACGTTCCAGCCAATCGTGATGCCGTGGCCGCCGTAGTCATCATTCGGCTTTAGCACCAGTCGCTCGCCGTCAGCGCGGATGAAATCAAGCAGGTTAACGTCGCGGCCGAAATAATCTGTTCTTTCGTCTCTGACCATGCGCGACCACGGCACGTGCGCCCGGATCGCGTCCAGCTCTTTCTGCGCGAATAACGTCGCGTGTTTCGGATCGGTCAACACGGCAAACAGCGCTTTCTTGTGAATCAGCTTTGAGCGAAAACTGTTGACCATGCAGATCGCCCCCGCGCGATACGCATCGAGCAAAGCCGGATATTCCTTGATGATTGGCAGGTACTCGTTCACCAGCAGGCGTTTGTAAACAATGTCAATCTCCTGCCCGCGCACGCTCAGGCGGTCGTTGCTGAATTCCAGCTCCTGCGGCGTGCATATCACAGATGGATATCCTGACTGTTCGAAGAAGTCTCGGAAGAGCTCAAACTCTTTGACTGTCGGCACATCCGGGAGATCGACGATTGCGATACGCGGTGGGCGCTCGGGTTTTCTGCCGAGAAACTCCTCATACGAGCTGAGCAGCACTTCCAGCATGAGGCGACGGCCGTACATCGGCCGCAGGTTGTAGTCGGCCGCAAACTCCTTCATCACGGGCAGTGAAGAAAAAATGTCGTACGCGGCGTCAGCGTAAGCGATTCCGGCCGGGCTCTCGCCGTTCAGCTCAACGAAGCTGTACGTTGATTTTGTCAGGAATGAGTCGAGACGCGAGGTTGGCGAGACTGCGATGTAACCGGGATCGATCGCAACCAGCTCACGTTCGATCTCGGTCAGGCCGAGGTCGTCGACGACGTTCGGATCGGCGACGGCGGCATCCTTCACCTTCTGGATCGCAGACCAGACAGTCTCGCAGATCTGGCAGATGCGTGCGAAGTCTGGCTCGGATACGAAGTGTGGACGAAGATATGGTGACAGGCGGCGGCCGCCGAAGATCAGTTTGGCGTTTTCGAGGCCCTCGTCGAGGAGAGCGCGAGACGCTTCGGCCAGATCCTGGTTGGAAAGCAGATCGTGATAGCGCGCAACGGCTTCTGGGAACATGGGCCGCTAGGTTATCACTTGCCACAAAAAGGCACAAAAAGCACAAGAGAACAGCTCAGACCTCCCTCATTTTGTGCCTTTTGTACTTTTTGTGGCTAAACCGCTTTTTTCGCCCTCAATCAGGCTGATCTCTTTGGCGAGCGCTGCACGAAACTGCATCAGCACTTTGATCAGCAAGTCGATCTTTGCGAGGCTGATGCGCCGGTCGCTTTTCGTGCCGAGAGAGAATTCGAGCTGGACCACGCGCTTGCAGTCAGCAATGGTCACCATATTGTCGCCCCACTTATCCGGACCTTCAGGACCGGTTTGGACGTGAGCCTGAATGTATGAGGTCAGATGAGTTGACGCCGGATTTAGGAACACGCGTTTGGAGAAGGCATAGATGCTTTTACGTATCATGGGCGCTCGCGTTGTATCCAGCGTAGCCCTCTTTTGGCAATGTCTTCGCGGATCACTGAACCGGCAAACCTCATGCAAATTTTCTTACGTTAATAACAGACACACGTCGACTGTCCCACGAAGCGCAGGTTATTTATGCCTCAATGCAAAAAGCCGGATAAGGTCCTTACGGAATCAACCTGAGAATCGTAAGGATCACCGTCATCGTAGTGCTGGTTGAGGTTGATGATGTCGGGCTCGGCGGTGGCGGTGGCGCTACAACGCCCGGCGAGTCTATTGTCCCGGCAAACCCAGAAACAGTCAGGACCGCAGTCATAATCGCCACAACACACGTTCGGCGTACTTTATTCACTATTTGTAACCTCCCACAATTCACTATTTTGTGAATTTGAGAAGAATACAAGAATCTTTGTATCAAACCCAAATTCTTCTTGCAGGTGCGAAGGAACTACGTTAGAGTTAGTCCGCAGTTGGGAGTACTTTTGTGGTTCTCACGATGACGTTACAGGCCTCACTCTTACGCGAACTAGTAAATCCAAACCTCGATGTGGGAGGCCGTGCGGAGCTATGCTGCAACCTCGCCAGGGAGTTTGAGAACAAAGGTGAATATGATGAGGCGTGCGAATTACTTAGTGGTCTATGGCCTCGACTGGATCAACGACCCCAAATAACAGGTCTGGAATCAGACATCGCGGCCGAAGTGTTAATGCGAGCGGGAGTGTTAACAGGCTGGATTGGCGGCGATCAGGAGCAAGCGAAAGACTTCATAAGCGAAAGCCTCACGATATTCGAGTCTCGCAAATACATCAAGAAAATAGCCGAAGCACAGACTGAACTAGCGCTGTGTTACATGCGAGTCGGCGAGTACGACAACGCATCCGATCTGCTCAAGCTCGCGCTCGCCGAGTTGAGCATAGACA